>CAYTFO010000100.1:0-10648 GCA_964437135.1 uncultured Roseivirgaceae bacterium
GTTTTGAACTGGGCAAAAACAACTGCCGGAAAGAAAATTAAGAGTTTAAAAAATGCCTTTTTCATGAGTAAACAACACTTTCAAAATCAAATAATTTGAGACTTCCTGTTAGGTAACTGTATCGAATGAGTGCCTCATTATGTAAATGATCCTGATCGAAATTGATCAAAGAGCGCAAGGAGTCAATATCCAGGCTTGAAGTAGCATCAAATGTACCGAAACCTAAATATTTATTATCTTCAAATAATGCGAAAAAAGAGGGGCTATTCTTTTTCGCTCTTGTCTCAATCAAAGCGAATGTTGGGATATTTATAGAATCCTTTTTAAGAGCATTGTTTAATTGAATATGATATTCATGTTTATCAATTTTACCAGCACACACACAATACCCTAGAACTTCACACATTTTCTCATTAAACAACGATTTACCTAAGATATTCTCCTGAGATACCGGACAAACATGAACACCTGAAAACAAATTTTGGTAAGCCTCAATTGCGTGCTTTTGAGTATTGAAAAAGTGATTTTCAGGATTAATATCTTTCGTTTTATTTAACACTATTTGAGTCATGCAATCCAACTCTTCAACTATTTCAAACTGATAAAGCGTTGGTTTTCGGTAATGACCACGATACAGGGATTCCTTATTCTTTCTTCTTTCAGAATTTCGCAGCATTTCTGCATGTAAATCACTCTCTACAACTTCAATATCAAGAAACCTGGCATCATGTCTAATTCTTGTGAATAGAGGTCCTTTAGAGTTTTTAAATATTCCAAGAGCTTTCTTTCGAAGGTCTTTTGCACTGTCAATCTCGATCACCTTTCCATCAGTATCATATATTCGAATGATACCGGGAGACTCCGGTAATTGCCTGATTAAATCCCGGTCAAAACCATCAGGTATATCGTACAATTTCCAATTTGGGTCTGACAGGGATCCATTAGAGTTTTGCAGGATCAAACCCAATACTTTTACAGTAGCTTCAGCATCTCCTCTGGCTCTATGTCTTCCGTTGATCTCTATCCCAAGATCAGAACTCAAACTTCCAAGACTGTAACTCTTGTATCCGGGAAGAAATTTACGGGCCAGCCTTACTGTGCAATATTTCGGTAATGTAAAATTGTAGTCAAGTCTCTCAAATTCGTATCTAATGATAGAATAATCATAATTGACATTATGTGCTACGAAAACCGTATCCTCGAAGGTTTTTAATACTTCATCAGCAATCTCTTCAAATAATGGCGCACTATCGACCATTTCCTGAGAAATACCTGTAAGCTTAGTAATGAAAGGATTGAGTGTTTCCTGAGGGTTAACCAGAGAATTGAATTCCTGAACTATTTTGTCCCCATCATAAACAAGTATTGCTATTTCAGTGATACGGGATTTATGTAAAGTCCCTCCCGTTGTCTCAATATCAACTACTGCATACCTATGGTTCAACTAAAATTCAGTTTAAAGTGAAAGTCAATTATGTAACTATATTCAATTTTAACTTTTCTACAAAGTTTTGATCAAGAGCCCAGATGAAAAAAGGCTTTACATCAACATTGATACCTGCCAAAATAGATTTAACATAAAAGGCTGTCTTATTAATTAAATTTTCTTTTCTGAGATACTCATTGATTTGATCCCCCTGCATTACATTCACTACGGGTACGCCTCCGATCAAATTGACACCTAAAAATTCAGAAATTTCTGTGATAGATAATGCTGCAATCATGTTTTCAATTTCTAACATGAAATCATGCTTCATCATCTTGTTTTGAGAAGAACGAGCCATATTTACACTCTCAGGCAGACAAACTTTGTTTATCAGATCAACTTCATGACCTTTTATTATAAAATAAAAAGCACCCTTGATTTCACCAGTGAATTCAACTTTTACAAGATGAACCTTAAACCTTCCGAGTTGCTCAAACTCATCTAAATGACCTATAACTCCATTGCCAAATTCCACATCTTTTTGTTGGACACGGATTTTAAGCATCTTCTCCATTGAGTCTGCTGCTTTGTCAAGAGCTTCATCTATAAGCTCCTTCAATATTTCTAATTGTATAGTATTTAGGCCTTCCACCTTGCTCTTAGATATCGTAAATAATCAAATACTAAAACCAATCATCAGGATATCATCATATTGCAAATGATGTCCTACCCATTCGTCGATGAAATTATTGATGACTGTTTTTTGTGCTTTCATGGATAACTTGTAGTAATCCTCCAAAATTTCCTGAGTTTTTGCCTTACCCAGTTTCTTATTTTCAGGCCCGCCCATCATATCCGTAAAGCCATCACTCATTAGATAGAAGTTTGATTTAGTCTTCATATCAAAATCTACCTTTTTAGTAGAGTACTTATGTTCAAAATCAAACATTTCACCGATTTGCATTCTGTCTGCCTTAATGGTATTAAGTTCTCTATCCCTCACCTGAAAAAGGTTCATTTTAGCACCGGCAAATTCCATCTCCATTACCGTGAAACCTATTCGGATAATTCCAACATCAGCTCCGGTTCCTACCTGCAGGTTTTCTTTACCTTCAAACTTCTTTTTCATCTGTTCATGAAGTTCGGTAAGAATCTCTCCCGGGTCTGTCACCCCCATATCAGCGACAACCTTATTTAATGTATTGGTATATTGGCGGGTCATCATACTTGCAAGGTGTCCATGACCCATGCAATCGAATACCGCAATGTATAAGTGCTCCGCACCCTGATGAACAAAGAACCCATCTCCACCAACAGAACCAGCCATTGGCCTGTTGATCACAAATGCATCCAGTATTCCAACAATTTGTTCTTCTGGAAATAAATTAAAATAATTTTTCTTCGCACTATCCTCAAGTCTGCCCATATTAGCACCAAAAGGATCTCCCTGCCCAGATAGGTCTGCCATATTCAACTAATCTCTAAATCGTATGTGAAATTAGGGCATTTATTGCAATCCAACAACTACAAATGCTTCATGTTCCTTCCATTTGATAGGAATTACATAAATGGAAACGTCTTTAGGGAATTTTAATTGATCAGGTTTTCCTTCAAAAACGATGGGTACCGAAATATTGAAATTGTTACCGTAACTTGCTCTAACTGTTCCTGCAATTACATTTGAAATTTCTCCTGCCATATCCAATATATCTTCCACAGAGGGGTCTTCCAATCCAATAAATATATTGATAAGCTCTTTGTACATATCCGAATCTGCGGATATGTAAACGAACCCTTTTCTAACTCCTGATATACCTATCATACCTGTAAATTCCTTCAATGCAAGTGTATCAGCATCTTTCAGAAATGGAACATGAGTATTTACTTCAAAATTGGTCAGGTGAGCAAAATAGTTTTGAATTGCATTGATAAAAAGATTGCACGTGTTTTCGAACTCTTCTTTGTTAGTCTCCATTTAGAACTATGCTTTCTTTAAAAGTTTATCAAATGCTTTTTTTAAGTCGTCCCCATTTACCGGCTTATATAAAAAGCCTCTGGCTCCAATATCTAGTGCTTTCAATCCTGTGAGTTTATCAGACAATGCAGTAATGATCATTACCTTAGTTTCAGGTCGAATCTTCATAATATTGGTGAGGCACTCAATTCCGTCCATTTCAGGCATGGTAATATCAAGGGTAACTACATCAGGCTTTCTTTCTTTTACCATTTCTAAAGCATCTTTTCCATTTGATGCAGTACCAATTATTTCAAGGTTGTAATCCCCTAAGTTTTTTTCAATTGTCCTCCTCATAACCGAGGAATCATCTACAATTAATAAGCGGTTCATGATACGTTTTCAGTTTTGGATACAGGAAGATTGATAATCATCCTAAAGTACTCGTCTTTTTTATAATCAACTTCAAAACTACCATTTACTTCATCAATCTGAGACTTAATAACACTCATTCCCTGTCCTCTTCCTGAGAAGTTGTCCACTTTTTCGGCTGTTGAAAATCCTTCCTCAAAGATTAATTTGGCGATTTCTTCTTTTGAAAGCGATTTAGCAACTTCTTCTGTGATGATTTCGTTATTGATTGCTTTGCTGATAACCTTCTCTGCATTTATTCCTGTTCCATCATCCTCGTAAATGAGTCTCAAATCATCATTTTCATTTTCCTCTAGGGTTATTTTGACAGAGCCTTTAATAAGCTTTTTCTTTGCCACTCTCTCATTTGGTAATTCTATTCCATGTGCAATTGAATTTCTAACCAGCTGAACCAGAATATCACGAGTTTGATTCTCAAGCTCTAATGGAATTGCAATATTCTTATCATTTTTAAAGGTCAATTCGGCAGCTTTACCCTGTTCTTCACTCATTTTGTCCAGACCTCGCTTAAGCGTATCAATCAAACCAAAGTTTGGATCAACAGGTCTATTGGCACCAAATGAGCTATAAACTCCAGCAACCTTTTTCAACATATCCCCCATTCTTGTTATGATATCATCAGCATCGTTTATTTCGTAAAGTATGGTAAGAAAATCTTTCCCTGTGATATTTGAATTTCCTTTTAGCTCGTTGATATTTTCTTCTGCTTCATGGAATTTATCACTGATCAGGTCAAGTCCAATTACCATGGCATTACCTTTCAAACTATGGATAGTTTTAAAAGTATAACTCAATAGGTCTTTAAGATCTGAATTTTTCTCTTTTTCATATCTGTCAGAAATACCCTTTAGTACTTTTTGTGAGTTATGGATAAATCCACGTAGCACTGATGGATCAATCTTAAGAATATCCAGCAATTGCTCCATCTCCAGCTTCTTCTGAGCATCTGCTTCTTCAAGGTGTTGTTGTAATAATACGGATTCAGTTTCATCAAGCACAGTTACCATAATATTACGAATCTCATCATTTCGCATAATCCTTGTGAAATGGAAACGAATGTATTTTGTATCTACACCATTCTGGCTCTCAACGAAAATTTTCACTGATTCGACCGGGTTCAATTGCCCCAGGACATCTTCATCAATATCCGGATTAAAAAGGTGCTTCATAAACATTTCCAGGGCTTCAAGATCTCTTGGGATCAATCTTGATCTCATGAAATTAGAAAACTCTTCATTCGCGATCTTTTTATTGTCAAAGATTCGCTCCATGGCTTTTGAATAGAGCTTTGAAATCCTGAAATTTTTGTCAAGTAGGAAAATACCCTGTTCAACATTGTCAAAAACTACCTCATACTGCTTGTAAACTTTCTCATAGAGGTATTGTGCTTTATTTCTTTGTTTCCTTAATGCCAGATTATACCTGTGGATTTGAGCCACCATGGCATTAAATGTTTTTGCATATTGACCAATTTCATCCTTGGTCTTAATATTTACTTTCTTTCTAAAGTTACCTTTGGAAACAAGAATGGTAAATTTCCGAAGTGTCTCGACATTTTTAAGAAGATTGGTTACTATGTATCCAATCATCAAAAGAGTCAGAGCACCAACAACAATATCAACAATAATAAACGACCAAAAGCGAAAGTTTGCCTGCTTTGATATGGTCTCAGTATACTCATGAATATCCTCAGACATGTAATCCTCAATCTCTTTGAGGATGTTTATTTTTGTAGTAATTACCCTGTACCAAAAATTCGGGTCGGTATTTAGCGTATCATTTAGGAGTAGGATTTGCTCTAATCTTTTCACCTCCTCTACATCTTCTCCAACAAGTTTATTTTCAAAGTATTCCCTCGAATCTTTTTGTGCGATTGTAAGAAATGCGTCGATGTAAGATTTCTGAGATGAAACCAGCGATGAAATCTGAGCATGCTGACTGTTGGTTAAAAAACCATTTGCGAAAGCCTGTGTCCCAATTGCTCTTTCTATGGAAGCACTTTCTTTTGCTTTTAAGAAATATATTATTGCATGTACCTGTTCGGCAGCATCCTTATCTCTGGATTCATTGATAAGGTTGTTAACTGTAGAAAGGGCCAGATCATTGAGGTACGAATAAAACTCGATGGTTTGATCAGAGTTTACTTCCAGCTGGTCAACTTGCTTTCTAAATGAAGTTAACTTAGAAATCTCGCTATTGAGCCTATTGATTTCGTTGCCATGTAACTCGAGTAGTTCACCTAGTGTACCTGAATTAACCTCTTCCCTGAATACTCTCAGGGTGCTGTCAGTAGTTTTTCGTTGAATATCCAAATCAGATGCAAATAATTCGCCCTGATTGGATAAGTAACCGGCGGTGATTCCTCTTTCCTTTTGCAATTCATGTACGAGATGGTTGATCTCGATACCTACAACAATCGCCTTATTTAATCTTCTAGAATCACGATAATCAAAATAGTTGTGACGTATTTGAAGAAAGTCAAATATGACAATAATTAAAAGTAATGGGATAATCGCAACCGCAAATTTCTTACGTATGGAAAGATCGGTCAGTCTTATCATATTACAATACTTTATTTACAACACTTACAAGGTCTTCTGCTGTAAATGGTTTTACAATGTATTCTAAAGCTCCCAATTCTTTTCCTTTATTAACAACTGTTTGCTGGCCCACGGCACTAATCATTATCACTTTGGCGCTTACAGCTTCTTCCCTCAACACTTTCAATATTTCCAATCCCATCATATCAGGAAGAATATTATCTAAAGTAATAAGGTCAGGATTTAATTCAAGAGCCATTTCTATTGCAGTCTCTCCATTTTGAGCTTCGCCTACAATTTCAAACCCTTGTTCAACGAGAGCATTCTTTATTAGCGAACGCATATAAATTGAATCGTCAACGATAAGTACTTTTTTGCTCATTATTTTTTAAATTTTCTCGACTAGTTTCTTTTATTATTGATGTTTTTAAACTTTTTCTTTGATCATTTCAAGGAATTTCTCATTTATCACCCAAATAAAATCAGGAGATATCTCCAATTCTGAGCCATGGAATATAGCTTTAAAGTGAAGCCTTGAATCATAGTTTGTAGACTCTGAATCAATATATTTATCAATTTCATTAGCTTTCATGATATGTAAAGAAGGAACATCTCCATATATCTCAAGCGAAAGGAAATTAGAAAATTCAGTAATAACCGCAGCAGCCACCATATTATCAATTTCAGTCAAAAAACCCATCTTCATCATCTTGCTTTCAGGGCTGTCATCATTGATAATATTTTCAGGTAAACAGGCTTTGGTGATTTTGTTTACATCTTCCTGAGAAAAAATCAAATAGCAAGAACCTTTAAGGTCTCCCATCAACTGTGTTTTGATGACGTGGGCTTCCTGATCTCCAAGTGTTGTGTAGGTTGGTAGTGGTTCTTGTGAGTTTTCTCCAAAATCAATTTTCTTCAAAGCTACAGGACTCTGGAGAATCATCTCCATAGAAGATTTTGCCATTGATAGCCCATCGAAAATCAGTTTCGTGGCTACCTGCATTTCATTGTCTTTTAGATTATCCAACATTTTAAATTTATAAGTGGCATTATTTATTTACTACCGTGAATTTGATCAAAAATCAGTCACGATCATAGTTTGATTGAGTGAACAAGGTATTTCAGGGTATGAATGAACTAATTTCTGTTTTAACATAGTTTTAGATACCCAATATATTCTTTGTACAAACTCAATTTAAGTTGTTTTGGTAAAAAAATGAATATTTAAGCGTCGTATATTGAAAATATTTAACTGCCGACGCTTAAATTATTAGTTTAACATGAAATATGAGTTAGTATTTGAATTCAAATTCTAACACAAAATCCAGGTTTACGGAGTTATTTATTGCTTTGACCTTATCAATTGTTTGGCTTCATTTTGTGAGCCGCAATCATAGGATTCAAATGAAAAAGGAGTTGCATTTTTAATCCATGATTTCGAAGCAAGCTTAGTAAGTGCACTTTGAGGAAGAACAGTTACCATAAGTTTTAAACCTGCTTTATCAAAATTTGGAAAAAGGTAGTTGACAAACCAATCCTGCGTTTCTTTTGAAGGTACACCCTGAGCTTTAGAGGTGTCAATAATCAGGTACTTTGCGCCTGCTTTAGCTTTCTCCAATTGAGCTTCACAGCTTTCTTTAACCACTGCTGAATCAAATAGATTATCCCATTCAACAATCATTGTTTCGGGTAATGATGAGTCCATATAAGTTCTCACAACTCCCTGTTTTTCATAAAACATACTCATTTCTAGCAATTATTTAAATTTTAACTTGTTTAGCTTAGTTTGAAAGACTGTATCAGCCTGGCCATTTCTTTAGCTTTGTCAGCCAACTCACCAGAGGTAGCTGCCAATTCTTCTGCAGATGATGCCATATGCTGGGAAGTATTATTAAATCCCTGTATTGCTGTATTAATTTGATCTGTACTCGCCTGTTGTTCTTTTGATGAAACAGCAATCTCAGAAGCCAGCTTAGTGTTTTCAGAGACATATTCTACTACCTCATCTATCTTATTTTTTGATATTTGAGAACTCTCAAGGCAAAGCCCAGCAAGATTAATGATCTCACTTGCAGCAGTTCGGCTTTTATCAGCGAGAGATCTAACCTCTCTTGCTACTACCGCAAACCCTTTTCCCTGGTCACCTGCATTGGCAGCTTCTATGAATGCATTTATAGCCAAAAGGTTGGTCTGACCTGCAATTTCATCTATTATTTGTACCCTCTCTGCGATTTTCTGGATATTATCAAGTGTTCCTTCTACTAATTGCTGACCTTCGATCATGGAAGATTCAGAAGATTTGCTCTTTTGTTCAGACTTGGTCGAGTTATCCGTGGAAAGAGAAATATTCGCACTCATTTCCTCTATACTTGCAGCTATTTCTTCTGCCGATGCTGCCTGTTCGCTCGAATTCTTGCTGAAGTTATCGGACATATTATTCAATTCTGAACTTGATTTGCCAAGATATTCAGAGTTTTCCCGCATTTGATTGACCAATTGTTTCAAAGTATCATTCAGGGCATTTAATCTATTGGCTGTTATACCAAATTCATCACGGGAAGAAACATCAATTTTCTTTGTAAGTACTTTGCTCGACATCGCTTCCGATAAGTTCATTATTAGGTTAAGGTTTTTGGAATAAAGATTACCCAGAAAGTCATTCGGCAATGATTGAAGTATGATTGCTAATGCCGCAACTGCCAATAATCTAAGAAATATATCTTCCAGTGTGAAGCCCATTTCCGGAAAATTTATATACCTCCAGAAAAGAGTATATGCTGAATTTAAAAGTACGCCTGTACCTCCTATTGATGACAGAATTGATATAACTCTGAATTTCGTTTTTATGGATGTTATTTTTATGTATTCTTTAGGAACATCATCGAAAAACTCCTCCAGGAATTGTAAGAACTTTACAATTAGGGGAACATTCGCCAGAAACAGATACAATACTGCAAATGTTGTAGATAACATAACCAGCGTAGAATCTGTACCTATCAATAAATTTATAGGAATGGAAACCAGTCCGTATAATATCGATATCGTTATATAAATAAAAAATATTCGGTAGAAATAGTTACCTGCTTTCTTGAAATCTGCTTCTTTAATATACTGTTCAGCCTGTTTCAACAACCTGGTAATTAAAATTGGCATTCCAATTATTACAGGAACTGTGAATCCAGGCAGGTACCATGTTGTCATCAGACTATTGAATCTTTCTTCATCAATTTGTCCGTTAATCATGCTAAAAACCACCACAAGTATTGGGGCCAGCAAGAAAGTAATAACAGTAATTAGAATTAAATAATTATATGATCGCTTCATAGGTAAGTGACTTTAATTCAAATATAATTAGTGGTGGGATGCTTTCAGTCACCTAATTGATGAAAGGGTGTTTTTAATAGATAAATGAGAATATTAAGTCATAAATAAAAAAACCCTGACGAAACAAGTTTGTCAGGGTTTTAACTTCTATTTCAATTAAACCAATATTCTTATTTTATGGTATAAGTCAGACCTGCACCAAACATGGCTCCTATTCTGCTTATAGTAACATTACCAGGCTGGAAGGTTTGAGCTATATTTCCTTCATTTAGTATATCATTTCCAAACAGGTATGCATTGAACTTATCACTTCCAAATGATTTGGAGATTCGTAAATTCAGGATTGTTCTGGAATCAATATTTTCAATAGGAGTAGAAGGTGAAGCTTCCAGATCCGTACTCACAATATTTTCATATCGCTCATCATCAAATCGATAACTTGAAGCAATGTTATATTCACCAGCATATATCAATGTAGCCGACAAATTGAATGTTTCAAGAAATGAATAGTCAACTTTTCCTCTAAAAACATTGATAGGAACGAAAGGTACATCCGGACTTCTGTTCAACTCATCCTCAGTAAGTTCATCTATATCAAAGTCATCATTTTCCTGAAATTCGAGTTCAGTTTGCAACCATGAATGAGAAATTTCAAACTTTAAGTTTTGAGATAATGCAGCTCTAAACATAGTCTCTGCACCTAAGGAATTTCCTGTTATATAATTGCCATATAGATAGTAGATAGCACCTCTACCTGGTTGTGTAGGTGATTGTTGAAATCTTGCAACACTATTCAAGTCAAGAACAGAAATTCCATCTTCGATATCATTGTAGAAAAGGTTTGTTTCAATCTGGAATTTTTCCTTGATGTTACCTCTTATTCCCAATTCGTACGTTTGATATCTTGTCGGAACTGTCTCAGAACCATTCTGAACTGCAAAACTTGGATTGTTTGCTATTAAACCAGATGAT
>CAYTFO010000100.1:10658-13053 GCA_964437135.1 uncultured Roseivirgaceae bacterium
CACCTAATGGACTATTTAGGAAATCATTTGCAGCTGCATCGGCTTCAGCATTTGAAGCTCCATTTGCAATTGCATCTTCATACACTGCCTGGTAAACTCCTGCCGTAGCGGCTTCTGTCCATGCTTCCTCTGTTGGAGTCTGGAATAAGAAAAGGTCAGAATTGGTATTAAAAAACCCGGGAGTTGTATAAGCCTGCGTGTATCCACCCCAAACGGTTAGTGCTCGTATTGGTGAAAAACTCACTTTTAAGCTTGGTGACAAATAAAACTTATCATTTACCAGAGAGTAATTCTCAGTTTTGATACCTGCAATTATGCTTAGCTTATTATCAAATAATCTGAGTCTGTCCTGAATGAACGCACCTTTTAAGCTTTCACTCGCCTGAGGATCAATGAAGTTAATAGTGCTTGGAGAGTTTATATCAGATATATCAAAATTTACGAAACGATAATTAGCACCAACACTCAAATCATTGTATTGTCCAATTGTAATATTATCCTGGATTTCAAAATCAACAATTGAATTGTTCACCCTAAAACCTCCACCAAGTCGGATAAAATCATTTTCTCTATTGGTTGAAACTCTGAAAAATAAGTTATGATTATCACTAAACTGTTGATCCAGATTGATATTTGCTGTCAATCGATTTGCATCAACATCATTTTGAAATAAACGATCATTGGATATTGTACCTGAGAATAAATCCAAAGCATCATTTTCATACGCATTGGTGTATTCTATTTTTGAAAGAGTATTGTAGTGAGTTCGAAGTGAAATTTTAGTTTTATCACTAAGAGACCAGCCCAATTTCAATCCACCACTCAACATTGTAGATTTTTCGTAATCTTCTGTAAATCTGGATGGGTTCGCAACAACGTTGCCATCTAAATCTTCTCCTTCAAATGCTCCAAAGCCTGAGAAATATCTAAGTTTTCCATATGCTGAAATTGAAAAATTTTCTGAGATTTTACCTCCTGCATTCAAACTAACATTTCCATAACCCGGAGTAGCACCTTCGGCTCTAACTAGAAGCTTTTCAACTTCTTCGGGGTTTTTTGTATAAATATTCACAACCCCAGTAGCTGAGTTGGCACCGTAAACTGTACCTCCTGAACCTCTTATTACCTCTATTCGATCTATTTGCTCAAGAGGAATATCAAAGTTTCTAAAAGTAAAACTTGATGCCATCAAATCCTGTAGTGGAGTTCCATCTAAAAGAAACAACATAGTTCCATTTACATCATTCGACGCTCTTGAATACCTCATGGCACTTCTTAGGTCGTTGTACTCATATTGAGTAGCCCAGTATCCTGGTACATTTCGGAGTACTTCATGCAAAGTAGTAGCTCCTGACTTCATGATATCATCTGATGTAACCACATATATTGATGTAGCTGCATCCTGTAACCTTTCAGCTTTTTTAGAAACTGAAAAAACTTCTACATTAAGTAGCTCTTCTAAAGACATTTCAAAAATGTCCTCTTCAGCAGTATCCTGAGCCAATATTGAACCCATGGAAATAAGGCTGGTGAATAAAAATAGTAATGACTTTTTCATTTTATATTCGATTGTGTTTTTTAATCAATTTTGAAAAAAGAAAGTGACTGTCTTAGATTTATAGCTAGTTGATCTAGTTTTTGGGAATTGCCTCTGATTTTATCAGCTGATTCAGTATTCTGATTAACCACCATATTCAAATGTTGAATAGCATCATTGATCTGATTGGCTCCGTGGCTTTGTTCCTGACTAGCTCTTGTAATTTGCTGAACAAGATCGGCTGTATTTTCAATTTTACCAACCAGGTTTTGCAGGAGCTCGCCTGACCTTTTTGAAATGGTAACTCCATTTGAAGATACACTGTCAATTTCAGAGGATGCCTGCTGGCTTCTTTCCGCAAGTTTTCGGATTTCGGCAGCTACTACAGCAAATCCACGTCCATGTTCACCGGCTCTTGCAGCTTCTACTGCTGCATTTAATGCCAAAAGATTCGTTTGTCGTGCAATTTCACCAATGATTGAAATTTTATTGGTGATAAGTCCCATAGCATTTAAGGTCTCCTCCACCGATGCATTTCCTTCTTTCACATCTTTTGAAGAATCCAAAGCGATTTTTTCAGTCTCTGCCGAATTGGAAGCATTTAGCGAAATATTTGAAGACATTTCTTCTACAGATGCTGCTACTTTTTCTACAGAACTTGATTGTTCTTCAGCTCCTTTGAAAAGAGACTCCGCCGAAAACTTCATATCCTTACCTGCCTCTTCAATATTCCTCGATGATTTATTTATGAATGAAATAACTTCTCGTAATTTTTCAATCATCGATTTGGTTCTTTCTAAAAGCTGTCCAATTTCATCTTTGGATACCTTTTCAATCTTCACAGACAAATCACCATTG
>CAYTFO010000101.1:0-2906 GCA_964437135.1 uncultured Roseivirgaceae bacterium
AGTATTTTTACCTAAAAACCAATAATAATGGTATTTGAAAAAGAACTTATTGAAGATATCAGTAAAGCATTTAAATCTTTGTATGAAGAAGAAATAAATGTATCTCAGATTTCAATTCAGCCAACACGCAAAGAATTTGAAGGAACACATACGTTTGTGATTTTTCCCTTTTTGAAAATCACCAAAAAGAATCCTGAAGAATCAGGTAAAATGGTAGGTGAATACCTTAAGTCAAATACGGATTACATTGAAAATTTCAATGTAGTAAAAGGCTTTTTAAATCTGACAGTGTCAAAAGAAAAATGGCTGTCGAACTTTAAAACCAACCTGAATAATTCATCTTTCGGTAACCATGCACCGAATGGAAAGAAGGTTATGGTTGAATTTTCCTCTCCCAATACAAATAAACCATTGCATCTGGGACATTTAAGAAATATTTTTCTCGGCGATTCGGGTTCCAGAATTCTTGATGCTGCAGGTTTTGATGTATTAAAAGTGAATTTGGTCAATGACCGTGGTATTCACATCTGTAAGTCAATGCTGGCGTATCAAAAATTTGGGAATGGTGAAACCCCTGAAAGCTCAGGAATCAAAGGAGATCATCTTGTCGGTAAGTATTATGTGGTGTTTGATAAGCATTACAAGAACGAAATAAATGAACTTATAGCTCAGGGACTTGAGGAGGATCAAGCAAAAAAAGAAGCACCTTTAATGAAAGAAGCGCAGGAAATGCTTCGGAAATGGGAAGAAAAAGATGAGGAGGTTTACCAATTGTGGGAAACCATGAACGGCTGGGTATATGAGGGATTTGATGAGACCTATAATGCCATGGGAGTAAGTTTTGATAAGGTTTTTAAAGAATCCGAAACCTATTTGTTAGGTAAAGATATTGTTGAGGAGGGTCTTAAGAAAGATCTTTTTTTCAAAAAAGAAAACGGGTCGGTCTGGGTAGATCTTACTGATGAAAAATTGGATGAAAAATTAATTCTTAGGTCTGATGGAACTTCTGTTTATATCACACAGGATATGGGAACCTGTGAATTAAAATATGAAGAGTTTCCATTTGATCAATCAGTTTATGTAGTTGGAAATGAACAGGATTATCATTTCAAGGTCTTATTTGCCATCATGAAGAAACTGGGAAGATCTTACAGTGATGGATTGTACCATCTATCTTATGGAATGGTCGATTTACCATCAGGAAAAATGAAATCCAGGGAAGGTACTGTGGTAGATGCGGACGATATTATTTCAGAAATGAAAGAAACAGCTAAAAAGCATACCGAAGAATTAGGGAAAATTGAAGGAATGAAAGAAGCTGAAGCTTTGGATCTCTTTGATATGTTGGCATTTGGTGCATTGAAGTATTTCTTATTGAAAGTTGAGCCAAGAAAAAGAATGCTTTTTAATCCTGAGGAATCAATAGAATTTCAGGGACACACGGGTCCGTTTATTCAATACACACATGCAAGGATCTCTTCCATTCTAAAACGAGGAAGCCTTCTGAAATATCAATCAAAACTAACTTCTAGTTCAATAGAACTTCAACCGCGGGAGATGGACGTGATGGTAAAGCTTTCAGAATATCCGGAAACAATAAAAGTTGCAGCTGCTGAATATGCTCCTTCTTTGATTGCTCAATACGTTTACGATTTGGCAAAAGAATATAATGGGTTTTATCAGGAAGTACCTGTTTTTAGTGAAGAAAATAAAGAATTGATCGAATTTAGACTGGCATTATCCCAGCACACTGCTTATGTCATCTCACATGCAATGAATCTATTGGGAATAAGAGTTCCTGAACGTATGTAAAATGGGACAGAAAATAAAAGCATGGGTTCAGGCTGCCAGATTACGAACTTTGCCGCTGGCATTCAGCACAATCCTGATGGGAGCATTTCTTGCTTCGGAAAGGGATCAGTTCAATTTATCAATTTTACTTTTGGCATTGCTGGTTACTTTATTTTTACAGATACTCTCAAACTTTGCAAATGACTATGGGGATTATACTTCAGGTGTGGATGGACATCATCGTTCCGGACCCTCCAGAACTGTGCAAATGGGGTTGATTTCAGCCAAAGACATGAAATTGGCGCTTATTATTTTTGCTATACTCTCTTTTGTATCTGGTATATCGCTGCTGTTGGTTGCATTTAGAGAAGATTGGCTGAAGTCAATGATTTTTCTATTTCTGGGAATAGCAGCAATCATAGCGGCTGTAAAATATACTGTTGGAAAAAACCCATATGGATATGCTGGGCTTGGGGATTTATTTGTTTTGATTTTTTTTGGATTTGTTGGTGTGGCTGGAAGTTATTTTCTTTTTTCAAAATCATTTGATCTCATCATTTTATTACCAGCATTTACATGTGGAATTTTATCTGTAGGAGTACTAAATGTCAACAATATAAGAGATATAGAATCTGATAAAAAATCAGGAAAATTTAGTATTCCGGTCAGAATAGGAAGAAAGAAAGCCATTCTCTACCATTGGATCATTTTAACCTCTGCGATGTTTTCAATCTTGATTTATGGGGTTTACAAGGAATATGGGCCGTTAAATTATGTTTTTATATTATCCTTTCCTTTATTTTTTATCCATGGTTTGAAGGTAACCAGGCTTCCCCAGGAAAAACTCGATCCACAACTTAAGATGCTGGCATTATCAACATTGTTATTTGTCTTATTATTTGGATTAAATGTTGTGATATTTTGATGATTAATTTCATTTTCTAGCGATACTAATTTTCTATTTTCTTAACTTGAGGTATAAACCCAAAACTTTAAGAAATGAAGCGAATTTTAGTACCATATGATTTTACAAAGATTGCTGATAATGCTGTAGATTTTGCATGTCAGTATGCCAGAAAAGCTAATGCATCAGAGGTTACATTGTTAAACGTAAT
>CAYTFO010000101.1:2916-12839 GCA_964437135.1 uncultured Roseivirgaceae bacterium
TGGTCGCGGTGAAGGTAGAGCCTTCTCCCTCATCGCTCTCCAACGTAATTGATCACCCATCAGAATCAATGTTGAAGACAATGGGTGCAACACCGGATAATCCATTAGAAAATATTTACTTTTCAAAACTGATTAAAGTAATTGAATCCAAACTTCAACTTGTGATATCCAATATCATATATGCAGGAGTAGAAGTTAACTATAGAATTCAGATTGGAAACCCTTTTAAAACAGTAGCAGCAGAAGTTGCAGAAGAAGATGTTCATCTCGTCGTAATGGGCACGACTGGCGCAGAAGGTCTTTCTGAATTACTAGTTGGTTCAAATGCAGAAAAAGTGGTAAGAAATGCAAATTGCCCCGTAATTACTGTAAATGAAAAAGTTGACCTTGATACAATCAATGACATTGTATTTGCATCTAACTTTCATGAAATTCCACCCAATTTTGTTGAAAGACTTAAAGAAGTTCAGGAGTTATTCGATGCCAATCTGAAGCTGGTCAAAATAAATACGCCGGCAGCTTTCAATACTACCAAACATGATCGCGAAAAAATGGAAGACTTTGCCAAGCAATTTGATCTGGATAACTTCTCAGTTGATATTTATAACTATACCAATGAGGAAGATGGTATTGTGTTATTCGCTGAGGAAGTTGAAGCAGATATGATTGCAATTGGAACTAATCAGAGAAAGGGACTGAACCATTTCATGATGGGAAGTATAGCTGAAGATGTAGTAAATCATTCCTTATGTCCGGTTTGGACATGCCATTTGGATATCTAAAAATATAAAAAGCAGCTCAACGGCTGCTTTTTTTCTTTTATAGTTCTGGTATTTTTAGATTTTTAGATTTTAGTTTGCCTTATGCAAAGAGGAAACAATTTATTTCATTCTCATTTTCCACATCACTCTCATTGAAGTCTCCTTGAGAAACAGTTTCTTTTTTCAATTACTTTCAATCAAATTCATTTTAAAACAGTTTTATAATCCATATGGATAATTTAAAAGTTGCAATTCAAAAATCCGGCAGGCTTAGTGAAGATTCACTTAAAATGTTTAAAGAATGCGGAATCAAATTTAATAACGGTGCAAAAAAGCTGAAAGCCAAATCCTTCAACTTTCCTGTTGAATTCTTATTTCTAAGAGATGATGATATTCCCGGATATGTGGAAGACGGGATAGCTCATGTAGGGATTGTAGGTCAGAATGTATTAATTGAATCTGCAAAGGACATCGATGAAGTAAAACCATTAGGTTTTTCCAAATGCAGATTATCTCTGGCAGTGTCCAGGGAAGTAGATTATCCTGGATTGGAATGGTTCAATGGTAAAGGGATAGCTACATCTTATCCTGAAATACTATCAGGTTTCCTGAGAGAAAACGAAATAGAAGCAGAGATTCATGAAATTAGTGGTAGTGTAGAAATTGCACCGGGAATAGGGCTTGCGGAAGGTATATGTGACATTGTAAGTTCAGGCAGCACCCTGCTTAGCAACGGATTGAAAGAAGTAGAAACTGTAATGAAATCTGAAGCGACACTTGTTGCAAATAGGGGATTGAGTGATACTCACAAAGAGATATTAAATAAACTATTATTTCGTATTGATGCTTTTTTAGCAGGTAGAAATAACAAATATGTACTTCTAAACACTCCCAATGACAAAATTGAGGAAATAGTTAATTTGTTACCCGGAATGAGGAGTCCAACGGTACTACCATTAGCAGATAAAGGTTGGAGCAGCATTCATTCAGTGATAAATGAAGATGATTTTTGGGAAAATATTGAGAAATTACGTAATGCTGGTGCAGAAGGAATTTTGGTTGTACCGATTGAAAAAATGATCAGATAATGGTAAAGGTTGTTTTTGAAAATGAGCAACAGATACAGGAAGTGCTTAAAAGGCCTGTATATGACTATGATAAAATAGAAAAGATTGTTAAGCCAATTTTCACCAAGGTAAAGAGGGGAGGTGATAAAGCTTTACGAAAATTTGCCCTGGAATATGACCATGTCGAGTTGGACAGCTTATGGATAGATGAATCAGAATTCATAGAAGCAGAAAATCAGGTCAGCGATCCACTGAAAGAAGCAATAAAAGTTGCCAGTAGAAACATCTGGAAATTTCACGAAGCTCAAAAGACATCAGCTACATATGTGAAAACAATGAATGGTGTTCGATGTTCACAGAAATCAGTACCCATTGAGAAAGTAGGTTTATACATTCCGGGTGGAACAGCACCTTTATTTTCAACGGTTTTGATGTTGGGAATACCCGCAAAAATTGCAGGCTGTAAAGAAATAATATTGACTTCTCCTACAAATAAACTCGGTAAGATAAATCCGGTTGTATTGTACACTGCAAAATCAATTGGAATTACTAAAATACTAAAGCTCGGAGGAGCTCAGGCAATTGCTGCACTTGCTTATGGAACAGAATCCGTTGCAAAGGTTGATAAAATATTCGGCCCGGGAAATCAATATGTAACAACCGCCAAGCAACTTGCAGCCAAAGATAGTGTTGCTATTGACATGCCTGCAGGACCATCTGAAGTTTTGGTAGTAGCAGATAGTACAACTAATGCATCTTTTGCTGCATCAGACTTATTGTCTCAGGCAGAACATGGATTTGATAGTCAGGTTGTTCTTGTATCAGACGATGAAGCTAAAACTGATGAAATTCTCACTGAAGTTAATCTGCAATTGAAATCACTCCCCCGAAAGAAAATGGCTGAAAAAAGCCTTGAAAATAGTGTGGCTGTATTAACCAAAACAGATGAAGAAACATTAAAAACTGTAAATGCATATGCACCTGAGCATTTAATTTTAAATGTCAATAAGCCGAGGAGGTTTGTAGATGGTATAATAAATGCAGGGTCTGTGTTTATTGGTCCTTATACTCCTGAATCTGCCGGGGACTATGCATCCGGAACTAATCATACCCTGCCAACGAATGGATGGGCAAGGTCTTATTCAGGGGTTTCTTTAGACAGCTTCTTCAAGAAGATCACTTTTCAGGAAATTACAGCGAAAGGTTTGTTAAAGCTTGGACCTGCTATTGAAGAGATGGCTGCAGCTGAACTACTTGAGGCGCATAAAAATGCAGTTTCAATACGATTGGATAAATTGAGATAAATGAGAGAAATACAGAAACTTGTTAGGCAGCATTTACTCGATTTGATTCCATATTCTTCAGCAAGAGATGAATATTCAGGAAATCAGGGGATATTTTTAGATGCTAATGAAAATTCTATTGGCTCTATTGGAATGGGGCATTGGAATCGTTATCCTGATCCCTACCAAAAAGAAATAAAACATACTCTTGCAATTTCCAGAGAATTGGGAGATCAAAATGTTTTTATAGGCAATGGCAGCGATGAACCTATTGATTTATTGATCAGAGCTTTCTGTGAACCCGGGAAGGATGAGATTCTGATTTTTCCTCCGACTTATGGCATGTACAGTGTTTCAGCTTCCATAAATAATGTACGTGTTAATGAGGTTCAGCTAACTGAAGATTTTGAAATTGATGTTGAAGCTTTTTTAAAAGCAGTCAATAAGAACACAAAAATTGTTTTCATATGTTCACCCAATAATCCAACAGCAAATATTCTCAACCATGATTCCATTAAGTTAATTATCGAGAAGTCGCATGGGTTGGTAGTTATTGATGAAGCCTACATTGATTTTAGTTATAAGGAATCATGGGCAAAAAAGATCAAAGAGTATAATCATCTCATTGTTCTCCAGACCTTCAGCAAGGCCTGGGGGTTAGCTAGTCTCCGTTTGGGTGTAGCTTATGGAGATTCTGATGTAATTTCTATTCTTTCAAAAATAAAGCCACCTTATAATGTTAGCGGGCCAGTACAGGAAATGATTATAAATGCACTGAGGTATCAGGATGTAAAAAGAAGCTGGGTTGAACGACTAAATAGAGAGAAAGAGAAGTTGATAGTTGATCTTAATGAATTGGAAATCGTAGAAAAAGTCTATCCCAGTGATGCTAATTTTTTACTTGTAAAATTCAGTAAATCTAAAAAGGTATTTAAGCATTTGACCAGGAGTAAAATAATAGTCAGAGACAGGTCAAATCTACCATTGTGTGAAAACTGTTTACGAATTACTGTTGGTACAGATCATGAAAATAATAAGCTGTTGCAGGCACTAAAAAGTATTTGATATTTTCGATGAGGGAACTTTTTGGAAGAGTGAAGTTAATTTTGATGAATTTAGAATAAAACTGTGCTTTACTTCATTTTAATATTCGGAATATAAATTTTTGCAAACCCTGATTGATCACTATAAATTAAAAATTGACAAATGAGAAGACCCATTTTATTTATAGACAGAGATGGAACTATAGTTTCTGAAACTGATGATGAAAAGGTTGATACACTAGAAAAGATTACGTTTTTGAATGATGTGCTTCATTACCTTCGAAAAATACAGCAGGAGTCGGATTATTTGTTGGTAATGGTTAGTAATCAGGATGGATTAGGGACATCGGATTTCCCTGAAGAACAATTCTTTCCAGGTCATAATTTCATAATGAGGGTATTGGAAACTCAGGGTATTCATTTTGATCATGTTCATATAGATGAGCATTGGGAAAATGACAATCACCCAAATAGAAAACCCGGAACAGGAATGCTTACATCCTATATGTCAGGACAGTATGATCTTGAAAAAAGCTATGTTATTGGAGATCGGGTTACTGATGTTCAATTGGCCAGGAATATCGGTTGTAAGGCTATCCATATATTCAATGAAAAAGTTTCAGATGCGGAATTAACTTCAGATTCGTGGAAAGAAATTTATGAATACCTTATTTTGAAAGACAGGGTTTCTTCAATTAAACGAACCACAAAAGAAACTGATATTCAAATAAAACTTAATCTGGATGGCAGTGGAGTTTCAAATATTAGTACTGGTTTGGGATTCTTTGATCATATGCTGGAACAAATCGCAAAGCATGGGGGAGTGGACCTTGAAATTTCAGTAAACGGAGATTTGGATATAGATGAACATCACACCATTGAAGATACCGCACTGGCTCTTGGTGAAGCTTTTGTATCAGCACTAGGCACAAAAAAAGGTATTAACAGATACGGTTTTTTGCTTCCAATGGATGAAAGCCTCGCACAAGTTGCTTTAGACTTTGGTGGAAGACCCTGGTTGGTTTGGAATGCAACATTCAATCGAGAAAAAATCGGAGATATGCCAACCGAAATGTTTTATCACTTTTTTAAGTCATTTTCAGATACAGCCAAATGCAATCTGAATATTAAAGTTGAAGGAGATAATGAACATCATAAAATAGAAGCCATTTTTAAAGCATTTGCTAAAGCTTTAAAAATGGCCATTCAGATAAATCCTGATGAAATGGATGTTCTTCCATCCACTAAAGGTGTCATTTAAACTCTATCCCAGGGAATTGCGATCAGCATTAGCACAAGTGAAACGCCATAAAAGATTGATTGGAATCTAAATTTCACTACTGAGTCTTCAGATTTCTTAGAAATTGTCCTGCCAATCTGTGCTGCGGCTATCGCCAGTATCATTACTGTAATATGCTCTACTGCCCAGAATCTCAACTCACTGTCTTTCATAGCCCCTCCAAAGTCTTTGAAAGCATAATCAGTGATGGGACTTAACCAGAAGTATAAAATCAATCCTATCAATAATTGCAGGTGCATAGTACCTACAAAGGAAACGGATAGGATATTGTCAAATTTTGAATAATTACCTGAAGAAAAAAGTCCAATTAGAGACTTGATTAATACAGCAATAACCAGTAGCAAGGTTAACCACCTAAATCCTGAATGAGCATGTAGAGTGATTTGATAAGCGTCCATATTTTTTGTTTTAAAGATATAGTTTTATGAATAGTAACCTGTAATTCAATATAGAATATGTCTGCTCTATTACTCTTTAGCTCAATGAAATGTTTTCAGAAATATAATTAATTACCTCAGGGTAGGAGATCACTTTATAATGACCTAACCCTTTTGTATGAACAAAAGATGCTTTTGTATATGTTGACTTAAGTTCTTCACCTCGACTGAATGGAACTGTTGCATCATTTTCATCATATATTAAGTGTAAATTGACCCCATTTAAATGTTGTGTTTTCTTACGTAGATCATAATAATCTACAGATTCATTGTATTCCTTTAATACCAGTCCACACATTTCCAGATATACTTTTTCTGAATAGCCTAAATCAGCGATGACGTCTTTGAAAAAATAACGGGAATGAGAAGGAGCTGCTATTATATACAATTCTTTAGGTTGTATATCCCTGGATAGTTCACTAATTGTAATTCCTGCAGCCAGACCACCAATAGAATATCCGATCACTCCATAATAAGGTCCGTTTTTAACGTAGTAGTTTTTTAGGATTTCTTTCATTTCGGGAAGTGCAGTATGCTTCCCTTCAGATTTGCCATGGCCTCTCATGTCAATACCTTCTACTGTAAAACCCTGCTCAACTAGTTTTTCAATTATCCTTCTGAAATCGGCGATCTTTGAATTCCAGCCATGACTAAGTAATATTTTTTTCTTTCCATTGCCCCATTTGTATGTATGCAGACTATCTCCCTTGTAATTGATATGCCCAATTTCAGCTTTACTTATAAGACTTCGCTGAAGTGGAGTATAACGTGATCTTCCGGGTTTGGTAAAATGATGCCAAATTATTTCAGATGCTTTTTGAGGAGAAATATGTTGCAAAACCTTAACACCTTTTTTTACAGCTTCGATTTTCCAGTTTGATTTGGATGGTCTTTCTGCTGGCCTGCTCATATCCTGATGTCCTGCATCAATGTATATTTCTCTTCTGTTATTATTTAATACCATTTGGTATATTATTTACAAGTTATTAAATCGATTTGTTTATTTAGGTAATTCTCAATTTGCTGGTATGATAAAAGATCTCCTTCAGCTCTGGAAATAATGATGCCACCTTTTATGGAAGCATACATCATATTTGAAAATTCATCAACATCTATATTATCTTCAATCTGTTTTTCCTTAATGCCTCTATATAGGATTTTTTTGATGGAATCTTTAATCAGACTCATCACTCTTACAACCTTTGCTTTTAATAAAGGATGGTTGTCGTCAGCTTCAGTAGCTGTATTTATTACCGGACAACCTCCAGAAATAGGTGGATTAAGTATGTAATCCCGATAATATCCCGTTATTGCTTTGAGTTTCTCAGGAGCAGTGCGAACGGATTTGATTTGAGCTCTAACTTCCTCTATTACTTTATTGACCGCATAATCAAAAGCAGCCTCTGCAACTGCATCCTTATTTTTAAAATTTCCGTAAATAGCGCCCTTAGTAAAACCCGTAGCTTTGGTAATGTCAGATAATGAAGTAGCCCTGTATCCTTTACTGTTAAATAAAGAAATTGCTGAGGATACAATTATATTTTTTGTTATTACCGACTTTTTCATGCTGCAAATATACCGAATGGTATATTTTATTAACGGCAATAAATATTAAAAGTTTATTAAGTTTTTCAATTCAATTCAAACTCTATTTTGAAAAGACCCTACAATTCAGCAAATTTTGTTTCCAAATAACCTATTTTATGAAGTATTTTATCACCACAATCTCTATTCTTTTCTTTTTAACCTGTAATGCGCAAAAAGGAGATTATTTTATGACTCACTATTCTTTCCCTGGTGAGTATTCTGATCATAGAATTCTTGATCTAACGACAGATTCAAATGGGCTCCTATGGCTAGCGACAAACAAAGGAGTTTTATCTTATGACGGTCAGGAATGGGAATTTTACCCTACACCATCAGCAGTTTTTACTATTGAAGTAGATGATAATAACACGATTTATGTAGGTAGTATTGGAGAAATAGGCAAACTGGACTATTCTGATAACTACAGGTTTGAATATCAAAAGTTGTTCGAGTCGGATAGCACTTCAGATATTTTTTTCCGTGTCAGGAAGCTGGATAATACTATTTTCTTTTCAGGCTATAATACTCTTTTAGCCATTGGTTCAAATGGAGAGCTGAAAGCAGACTATAACAATTATAGGGCTATATATGTAAAAGATCAGCAGCTGATTATAAAAACAGACACAAAATCATTTAGCTATTTAGCGGATAAGGATGAAAAGGATACAGAAATAAGAGGCAGTTTTAGAAGTGCCAGGGATGAAGTGTTGATCAAAACTAGTGGCGATTTGTGGATAGATAAAAAAAGACTTATCGTTTCTGATTTATTAAGACAAAATGCAATTAATCCTGTAGATGGTAAGTTTGTGAATGATTCACTTATGGTGATCAGCACAATTGATAAGGGATTAGTTTTTCTGGATATTAATAACCCTGATTTCTACAAGAACATTGATTTTAGTTCAGGATTACCTGATAATGAAATAATAGATATTCATGTTGATAAAGAACAGGGGATATGGGTAGCTCATTCTTTTGGCCTGACTCGAATTATCCCTGTATTTCCATCTTATTTATATTCCAATATACCCGGTCTTAGAGGAAAACTTTTATCAGCTAATCCAGTAAAAGATGAATTATGGGTGACCACCAGTTTAGGTGTTTTTTACTATTCACAGGATACAGCTTACAAAACGAAGATCTATTATGAAGAGATAAAACCAAAAACAACTGTTGTTAGTGCTCCAGAACCACCAAAACCTGAACCCCAAGAAGAAAAAGGTCTTATTAAGGGTCTATTTGGCAAGAAAAAAGAAAATAACAGAGAATCAGATGAGACAAGTTCAATAAAAAGCTTTTTTAGTAAAGTAGGAAGTAAGATTGATGATGTTTTTGTTCTTGAAGCTCAGAATGACAGGATAAGAGGGACAAAAAATAAAGATAAGAAATATCGAAGAGTTGAGAAGAAAATTCCACAAAACATAACATACAGTTATAAAAGAGTACCAGGAGCAAATGGAAAGTTCCAGCAGGTCATACCATTCAAAGATAAACTATTAGCTTTTGGGAGTTCAGGGATTTATGAAATTTCAAAAGACAAATCTACCCAGGTTATTGAGGAGCCAATCAGGCTTATAACAAAGACAAAGACTAATCAGATTCTGGCATATAACTATGATCTTGAATTGCTACTATTTGATTTGGAAGATAATGTATGGGTGGAACTCTGGAGACAGCAAACAAATGACTTCTTCTTATCTCTTTTTCCTGACACTGATAATTCAATTTGGGCGACTGGACCTGAAACACTGTACCATATTCAATACTCGGATACTTCACTCAGTTTAGTCGAACAATTTGAAATTGATAATCAGTTATTGGATCATGCAGAAATTATACGAGTAGGGGATGATTATCATTTGGTAAACTCAAATGGATGGTTTATCAAAAGAAAAGAAAGTGAAGTATTTGAAAGCAATGAAGAGATGAATACTCAATATGGAAAACCAGAAGATTACGTCAAAGATAATCTGGGTAATATTTGGTTTAATAATGGTAAATCATGGTTTTCATTCGATGCTGAAGGTAAAATAACGGCTTTTGAATACTTTTCACTGTTCCAGGATATTCGAACTATAAACAGGGAGGCGGATTCAAATCTTTTCTGGATTGTCACCAACAATGATAGATTGTATTATTATCAGGGAGATACAGATCTTGATTTAAGTCTTGTAAGAAATTTGTTTGTCAAAAATGTCAAATCAGATAAAAGATCTTTTAGAAGCATATCTAAATTTAATCTAAGCCATGATGAAAACAATCTTTTTGTAAATCTTTCTCTGCCAGACTATTCCGGCCTGTTAAATCCCAGTTTTAGATATAAACTAGAAGGATTGAACAATGATTGGTCAGACTGGACCAATAACAGTAATATTGATTTTAGCTATTTGCCACCTGGTGATTATGATCTAAAAGTAAAGAGCCGTGATAATTTTGGAAGAGAAA
>CAYTFO010000102.1:0-8091 GCA_964437135.1 uncultured Roseivirgaceae bacterium
ACTGGGCCTTGGCTGATGTCGCTATTGTTGCAGAGGTTTCCGGATCTAAATGTAAAAGTGCAAAAGTAGCCTTAGGAGCAGCAGCTCCAATTCCCATGCGGGCAGAAGAAGCTGAACGTATTCTAATGGATAACGGAATATCTGAAGAGTCAGGCTTAAAAGCTGCTGAAGCAGCCATGAAAAATGCCAAACCTCTTGAAAAAAATGGGTACAAGGTTCCAATCTTCAAAACAATAATCAAGAGAGCAGTCGGTAAACTAGTCTAATTATGAAAAAATCAAACTGTAAATACTTTAGAGCAAAAAGTCCCAGTCATGGAAATATAGTGGGAGGATTTTCAAACCATGAATCATTGATGAAAGATAATCTGGCGCAATGCTGGTGTATCAAAACTCAGGGACCAATGGCACCGGATAGCAGCTATGTATCCCCTTCTGCATGTTTGCCGGGCAGGAAATGTTTTGTGGAAAGGGCATAGTAAACTTAACTTTATAAAACAAAAAAAGTCGATCACTTTGAAAGCGATCGACTTTTTTAGATATAATAGCTTTTTACATTCCTTCAACTGGTGGAGCACCCGCTTGCTCAAGTGCCTGTTTAAGTTGTGGAAATGTATTATAATTTATTTCTTTTAACTCAGATTGCACGGAAGTAAGTTGCTTTCTGCCAATCTCCAAACTTTTACGAGCCATTCCTGTAGGACCATGAGAAGAGGTAGCTGCTCTTGCTGCGTAGAAGAACCTGCTTCCCGGTGTTGGTATTGCAGTTTCATTTGCACCAATAGCTTCCATTGCCTCATTACCCTCCATTTGAGCATTCAATTCCAACAGTCTCATTCTCAAATCATGCAATTGCTTAGTTAATTCAGAAGTTGGATTCTCAGCTCTTGACAATGCTATTTTCATTGCATTCATTTTCTTCATAGAATTTTCAAGTTCATTTTCTAAACCGCTCATTAATTTTCTGTAATCTTCAAGTTGCGAAATGAAACCTGCTATATCTGTATTACTCGCCGGAGGTAATGCTGTTTCATCCCACAATCGTTTTACTTCAAATGTTTGAGGACCGGCTAACTCTGTCACTTCTCCATCTACGATTTTATGTAATGTGACTGTGTATGTGCCTGGAGTTGCCTGAAATTCCCAACTTCTATTTGATCCGTCCAGTTCTACAACCGCATCAGAACTAACACTTAAATCCCAGCTTACTCGTGTTATTCCGGACTTATTTTTTCCCCTAACCCGATTGAGCACATTTCCATCACTATCCTTTACCTCTAAAACAATTTGAGGTTCTTCCTGCCAGTTTTCCTTTTCCAAAGTCTCCCAACCAGGAAATGGTGCATTGCTATTTTGCTTATTTAGTTCTTTCTCCTTCTCTTTTCTAAGATCCTTATTTGTTTTTATTTCTTCTTTAAGATAGTATGTGAAAGTAGCACCATATGGCGGGTTTTCCGCCGAATAGATAGATCCCTGAGACCCTACTGCTGAATACTCATCATACCAGTAAGCGTCTTTCACAGAAAATAATTTTGCCTCCATATTTAAATCAGAAGGATTCATTTCTCTGATCGGTGTGATGTCATCCAATACATAAAAACTTCTACCAAATGAAGCTCCCACTAAATCGTTTTCTCTTCTTTGAATTGTGAGATCCCTAAATGAAATAGTAGGTACTCCTCCCTTCAACTTGATCCAATTTGATCCTCCATCCTTTGTAAAGAATATCCCAAACTCTGTTGCTGCGAAAAGTAAGTTTTTATCAATATAATCCTGAACTAACCTCCAGGTAAGATGCTTATCCGGAAGATTACCGGTCATCATGGTCCATGTCTTTCCTTTATCAGAACTTTTTATCAGGTAGGGTTTATAATCTCCATATTTGTGATTGTCAAGTGCAGCATAAACTACATTTGCATCAAAAAGATCCGCTCTCACATCATTTACAAATGGTCTGGATGGTAGTCCTTTAATTGTACTCAATTCGACTTTTCGCCAGCTTTGTCCTCCATCTTCGGTAACCTGGATGATCCCGTCATCTGTTCCTGCATAAATCAACCCCTCCTGTTTTGGCGATTCTGCAAGAGAAGTGATTGAGCTGTAGTAGGACATAGCATAAAGATCCCATGGATTTTCATAACTCTGCTTTCTTCCCATGATAGGTAGCATAATTCGCTCTTCCTGTCTGGTCAGATCTTCAGATATAGTCTCCCAGTCATCTCCCCTATTTTTGGATTTCCATGCTCTTGAAGAAGCATAGTATATGGTAGCAGGATCATGAGGACTTACAAGAATAGGTGCATCCCAATTGAATCTTTCTTCGGGCTCACCTTCGCCTGATTGAGGTGCAATATAAACTGTTTCTTTTGTGATCTGATCAATTCTACTAAGTCCTCCATGCTGACTCTGTGCATATGTAATATCAGGATTACCTGGCTCAATTGCAGATTGGTGTCCGTCACCTCCTAAGGTCTTCCACCAGTCAGAATTTCTTATCCCGGTAGAATTAGGTGTTCGGGAAGGTCCACCATGAGAACCGTTATCCTGAGTTCCACCATAGATGTAATAGAAAGGTTCAGAATCATCCACAGCCAATTTGTAGTATTGTGTAATTGGCATATTATTGATGAAATTCCAGTTTTCAGCAAGGTCGTATGTCTGATACAAACCTCCATCAGTACCCAATAATATGAAATTTGGATCACTGGTAAAACCAATGGCATGACTGTCTGAATGTACTCCTTCTCTTTTCAATCGTCGGTAAGTCTTTCCGTGGTCATCAGAAACCAGCATACTGTTATTCGCTAAATATAGTCTGCCTTCCTGATGTGGAGATGCATACAACTCCTGATAATAATGGGGTCCTGTACCACCGGAAACAGCATCCGATTGCTTTGTCCAAGTCATCCCTTTATTGGTTGACATATAAATTCCACCTTTTCTTAAATCCTCCTCAATTGCAGCGTAGATAACATCAGAATTGAAAGGTGAGATGGTTAAACCAATTTTACCCAAATTGCTTTTTGGAATTCCAGAGGTAAGTTTTTCCCAGGTCTCTCCCCCATCAGTACTTCTATGCAATCCCGATCCGGGTCCTCCTCCCATATACGCTGCTACCGTTCGGTGTCGATCCCATGTTGCTGCATATAACCAATCTGGGTTATCAGGATCAATGACAATATCGGTTACTCCAGTCCATTCACTTCCACCCAGTGTTTTCATCCAACTTTTTCCGCCATCAGTACTTTTATATAATCCTCTTTCTCCTCCACTGGTCCAAAGTGGTCCCTGAGCTGCTACCCAGATGATGTCAGAATTTTCCGGATGAACAATAATTTTTGAAATGTGATTAGAGTTGGGAAGTCCCATGTTTTTCCAGGTCTTTCCATCATCTTCACTTTTGTATATCCCATCTCCAAAACCAACATGCCTTCCCCCAACATTTTCCCCTGTTCCTACCCATATTGTATGTGGATTATTTGGGTCAATGGTAACGCAACCAATACTGTACACTGGTTGGTCATCAAATATAGGAGTCCAGGTTACACCCCTGTTCTCAGTCTTCCATACTCCTCCTGAACCAACAGCAATGTACCAGGTACTTTCATCAGTGGGATGTATGGCAATATCTGAAATTCTTCCGGAAGTAAAGGCTGGGCCTACACTTCTAAACTTCAGGCCTGAGAACAACTTTTCGTCAAATTTTTGTGCATAGGATGCCATAAAAAACAAGCCTAGCATAAAATAGCTTAATAATCTCTTCATAGTATTATTTGGTTTGAATAGAAATGTAATTGATACAGGAGGAGTATGCAAAATTGTTTTTACAAGCAGTAAATAATGTATTTAAACAGTGCATTGATTAAATACATAAGTAAAGAATGATATTTTTGAAAAATTGATATTTGGATAAATCCACAAATAGGTTGCGATCAATAAACTATCAAAATCAAGGCCTATTTATGAAAAATAAGTCTTTCTTCAAATTAATGATCTTTAAATGCAACATCATTGCGTTTAAAATACCATTCAATTAGTTTTGCATAAATTGCAACACATTTGCATGTTTTAAGTCAAAAAATGACCAATACACTTATATCAATCCTTAAAATTAAATATCTGAATATTGCAAAATACGTAGTGAGTATTATTAAGAATCACATCAGGAATAAGGATATTTTTCTTCAAAAAGATATAGAAAAAGAATATCAGAATATTAAGTGGCTGAAATATTATGAAATAGACCAAAAAGATTTAGTAAATGGATGTTTATCAAAGAATGTGAATCTTACTTTAGTTGATAGTTGTGATTAGTGTGAATGATGGATTTGTGATGAAAAAAGCTCTTTTCTTATTCTTTCTGGCCTTAACATTTCAGTCTTTTGCTCAAATAGACTGCAAAAAAACTATCACAGGTACCATTTTAGATAAGGAAACGAAGGAACCACTACCATTTGCTTCCATCAAGGTTTTAAATTCAAATAACGGCGTTTACTGTGATGAGGAAGGTAATTTTGCTATAACAGGTATCTGTGAAAATGAAGTTGATTTTGAAGTTAGATATCTTGGCTATAAAACTTTAATTCATCATCATGATTTCCGTAGCCGAAATAATGAGGATAACATCGACATCATTTATTTAGCCAAAGACAATACTGAACTGGAAAGTATAATTATTGAAAATGAAAGAATAAATGCATTAAGATCTATTTCGATTCAGAAAAAGGAGATCAGCAATATAGCTACGCTCAGTACTTCTATCGGAGATTTATCCGAAGAATTGTCGGGAGTTACTCTACTAAAAACGGGTTCCAATGTATCAAAACCCATAATTCATGGACTACACTCTAATAGAGTACTTTTAATTAATAATGGCTTGAGACAAGGTTATCAGGCCTGGGGTGAAGAACATGGACCCGAAATTGACCCATCACATGTGGACCAGATAGAAATTGTCAAAGGTGCAGGTACCGTAAAGTATGGCCCTGATGCATTAGGTGGAGTTCTTCTTTACAATACAAAAAAACCTGAATTAAGCCAGGATTTGAATGGGTCTTTTGGTTCTGCTTTTCACACAAATGGAAGATCTGTTGCCAGTAGACTTGATCTGAGTCAGGGATATGATCGATTTGCATGGAATGTTGGTGGATACGGTATTTATCAAGGTGATTTGCAAGCACCCGATTATAATTTATCCAATACAGGTAAGCAGGAATATGGTGTGAGCTTCAATACTTTTTTCCATCAGCCCTCCTTTGATCTAAATGTATCTGGTAGCTATTTTGATCAGGAGATCGGCATCCTGAGGGCTTCCATTGTTGGGAATTTAGATGACCTAGACACAGCAATCAATCGAAATGAACCGGATATAATTTGGCCATTCACTTACGAGTTACAAAGTCCAAGACAAGACATTGAGCATGCAATGCTTAAAGCAAATTTTTCGCTTTATCAGGGAGATCATGTATTCAATTTTCAATATGGTGTTCAGAGGAATATTCGAAAAGAATTTGACGTTAGAAGAGGTGAATTAAATGATCGTCCAGTCATAGATTTGAAACTATGGACACATACTTTTGATGCAGAGTGGATACAACCACAAATAGGTCGCTTGATGGGAAACTCTGGAATTCAATTTATATCACAAAATAGTGACAATAAGCCAGAAAGTAATCCGGTAAATTTCATTCCAGATTATAACGTCAAGAATATTGGTGCTTTCACTGTACAGTCTTATGAAATCAATCAGGGTGAAGTTGAATTAGGATTGAGATTTGACTTTCAATCGCTAAACGTATCAGATACCATAAATAGATATGATTTTATCTATTCGAATGAGGTTAATTTTTCAAATCTTACGTACACGTTAGGTATCCGAAAACAACTCAATGATGCAATTACAGTATTTTCGAATATTGGATTTGCCTGGAGACCACCTAATGTTGCAGAGCTTTATTCTTTTGGTTATCGTTATTCAAGATTGCAATTTGGACTTTGGAGATATGATTTTACACCAGATTTAGTTACACCACCCGACAGTGTTTATGATCAGTCTTTGCGCGAAGTAAAACCCGAGAGAGGATTAAAATGGATCTCCGGAATAGAAGTAAAAAAACGTAAATTATCTGCTGAATTCGTTTTTTATGTTAACCAAATCAATAACTTCATTTTTCTCAGGCCCTATGGAGTTTCATCAACAGTTGCAGGAGTATTTCCTTTTTTCCTCTATGAACAATCAAATGCTATCTTTTTTGGTACGGACTGGGACTTAAGGTATAAACACAACGAGCAATTTACTTCCGAAGTAAAGGTTTCTTATGTTCATGCGACGAGCGTTGACAGAGAACAACCATTATTGGAGATTCCTCCCCTCAATATGATGTACTTTATAGATTTTAATAAAGGACCATGGAATGTTGGTCTCTCACTCAATTATACAGCCCAGCAATGGAATGCCCCACCCGTCATTAACCCAGGCGATATACAGGATGGTAATTTAGATGTGGATCGGAATACAGTCATATTTGATTTTATGGAACCACCCGAGGGATATTTCCTTGTGGGTTCAAGAATAGGTTTTCAAAAAAAAGCCTGGAATGTGGAATTTAACATAGATAATATTCTCAATTCATCTTATCGTATCTACACAGATCGTTTAAGGTATTTTGCTGATGCTCCCGGGAGAAACTTTACTTTAGCGGCCGAATTTAGATTTTAAATGCATCATGGTTGCATTTAGAATGTAATTGCAATATTATTGCAATAAATTTCAAAAACAGAACTAATATGAAAATTACAAAATTACTCGCGCTATTATTATTCGTGGGATTAATGGTTAGTTGTTCAGACGATGATGATAATCCTGGTCCGGAAGAAGAAGAAGAGTTTATTGATGAAGTGATTCTTACTTTTAATCCTGAAGATAGTGATAAGGATGTGGTAATCGCAAGATGGTTTGATGCTGATGGAGATGGAGCCGGTGATGGAGAAGTCACTCAGGGTATCGCATTAGTAGAGGGTGTAACTTACACAATGACTATGGAGCTTAATAATACAGCTACCGGAGAAAGCATAGCAGAGGAAATTGAGGAAGAAGCCGATGAGCATCAATTCTTCTTTGAATTTACTAATAACATTTTCTCGGATCCAACCGGAAATGGAAATATTGACAACAGAAATGATCCATTGAACTATGTAGATTTTGATGGTGATGGAAATCCACTTGGACTGGAAACAATATGGACTGCAGGTGGTCATAGTGATGCATCTGGCAATTTTAGAGTAATTCTCAAGCATCAGCCTGATTTAAAAACTGATGAATCAGATGCCAGCGTAGGAGGAACAGATTTAGATATAACTTTCCCAATTGATATTGAAGAAGATCCAAACGAGGATGAAGAATTTATTGATGAGATTGTACTAACGTTCACTCCAACAGGTGGTGGTGACGCAGTAGTGGTTACATGGTCTGATCCTGATGGAGAAGGTGTACAGGATGGTTCTGCAGATGGTCCTATAAATCTCGCTTCCGGTGTTGAATATGACCTTGCCATAACACTTGCAAATACTATTGAAGGTGAAGATATTACTGAAGAAATTGAAGAAGAGGATGATGAACACCAGTTTTTCTTCGCATTTACTTCAGGTATCTTTAGTAATCCTACTGGAGATGGAAATGTTGATAATGGAGGTGATCCTTTAAATTATAATGATTCAGATGATAATGGTTTACCAGTAGGCCTATCTACCAGATGGACAGCAGGAAGCGAAACATCATCTACTGGAGACTTTAGAATTGTTTTGAAGCACCAACCTGGCCAGAAGTCCGCGACTTCTGATGCAACAACAGGTGGAACAGATGTTGATCTAATATTTGATATAAACATCAATTAATAAATAATATTTAGATAATTTTAAAAGCCATTCGGATAAGGATGGCTTTTTTTATTTAGTAGAGTGTTTAGTTTTCGCTTGGTAACGTTTTTACAATCCACTACTTCTCTCTTAGTTATAGTTAGTTAATCCCCCCCTTTATAATGGGGGGGATTAACTAACTAAGAGCTGCGGGCCAGGGGACAGTAACAAACAAAGG
>CAYTFO010000102.1:8101-12804 GCA_964437135.1 uncultured Roseivirgaceae bacterium
ATTGCAAGCCTGAAATACTAAACATAAAAATGAATACTACCAGGCTGTTTTCTTGATTTTCCCGAATCACGGGATTGGTAGTACTCCCCAATTATGAAAAATCTTCTACTGAGGTGTAAATATTTTAATGTGGTATTAAAATCCTCTATACTAATTAGTTGGAATAATTATGAGCGATATAAATCCAACCCCAAATTCGCACTAAACTACCTATTCATTAAGTAGCTCCTTCTTACCGGTTTTAAAATCCTTCTTAATTACTGCTCTGTCATATTCTTCACCCAAAGCAGTATAAGCTACATAGGTTAAGGTATTACCTTCAATATTGATTATCTGGTAAAATTGAGTTTGTTCGGCAGCTTTATCCAATACATATCCCTGCTCTGCATAAGCTTTCATTTGTTCAGTATCCATTTCATATTGCTTAGGCCCACTGACAGAGGTTACGTAAACTGTTCCCAATTCATTGTTGTCATTGGAATCCGATGTTCTAACCGGCACATTTCCACGGGCGTATGTATGATCATGCCCATTAAGGACGAGGTCAGCTCCATATTTAGCAAGTATAGGTTGCCATACTTCACGGGCAAACTTAAAATCCCTCCCTTTTGCCGGTGAAAATACAGAGTGATGGCAGGTTATTATATTCCATTTCGCTTTACTTTTTTTCAGCTGCTTTTCTATATAATCTGTTTGCTCTTCAAGAAAAGTATTTGAATTAAGTACAATTACCCGGACATCCTGGTAATCCACGGTGTAAACAGTCTCGTGAAGTGCTGTATCCAGCTTTTTTTCGATGGGTAATGTAAACTGAGGTCTCCATTGAATTGAAAGCTGTCTTGATTCACCTCTTGTCAACGGAATGAATTCATGATTCCCAACGACAGGTACTGCAGTCCATTGGCTATGTATAAACCCTCCTGCTTTATACCATTCGGCCCATTCAAAATCCCGGTGAGCATTATTGATCAGGTCTCCGGCATGAATAACGAATGAAGCATTGGGAGCTGTTTGATAAGCCATTCTGATAACTCTTGACCAATGTGATAATACGTCATTTTGTGCATCTCCGAAATAGACAAATTGAGTAGGTGCATACTCTGATTTTGCCGTTCGGAATTGTATCCATTCAGACCAATACCCGGTTGTATCTCCTACTCTGTATGCATATAGTTTATCAGGTTTCAGGTTTTCAAAAATTACACTATGATAGTGAACCCGCAATGATACATTACCTTTATACAGACCCAAATCAAATGGTTCAGTATCCGCTTCATAGGTCTTTGCTTCCTTTGTGAATTCCGAGTTTACAGTTGCTTCTGCAATCTGAGCAACTGCATTTAGGACAGTCGTATCCGTTCTCCAGGTAATGGCCCTATTCGTTGCCGGATCTCCATGAAAAGTAAGAATTAATCGGTCCGGATCTTTACTTGGGATTTCCCAGTGATGTAGACCTTCATGACTGTGATGTTGAGCCAAAGCTTTAAAAGACATAAGAAATAAGGATAAAACAAGAGATTGCGTTGCAAAATATTTCATGATTCCTTCTTTTAGATATATACTCAATTTAATAAGTTAAAAATCTGTTATACATAAGTTGTAAGATTAAAATCAAAAAGAAAAGAAATTGCCAGCTGGATCAACGAAGATTTAATTCAAAGCATGATGCCTAACACAAGGTCTTTAACATGAGGGATAAAACTTCAAACAATTAAAATAATAGAAACTTCTAAACTAAATCTTCCCATTTGATCTCATTAAATCAGCACCAAATATATATGAATAATAAAGGCCAATAAAACCATACTTTTCTAATTTTTAAAATGAACAACATTATCGATGATTATGAACATTTTACGCATCTAAGTATTATAGTACTATAAAATCTCCTAATCCTGGCCTATGAAAAATATAAATGGAATCACAACGGTGAAAGATTGGCGTTCTCAGCCAGGATTCATCATAGAAGATGCAATAGAATTTGAATCTGTACACTCTCTTTTAGGATACTTTATTCGAAACAGAGATGCACCTAATCCACTTCCAGAAAAGGATCTATTCCATGAAAATGAATTTGAATGGGGAAAGCATCCTCCCCTTGAAAAAGTGATTCGATCAGAAGATGAGTTGAAAGAACTCTTTTTAAGACCCTATCTAAGTAGAAACAGCATTTGCATCATCGAACCCTGGGAACATGTAGGAATCAATGATGCTGGCGAAAAAGTAAGGGCATCTAAAAATGTCGCCTACATAATGCAAAAAATTGCCAATGCGGACTCAATACTTTTCCCCATATGGTCTTCAGGACCTTTGGATATTCAAAATATGATTGAGACCATGAGTAGTAGTCTTGCAGTGGTTGTGGAAGGTGGAGAACCCTCCTCGTATGATCCGAATTCATTTGGTGATTCATGTTCTCGAGAAGAACTATTTCAGGTAATCGAACGCTTACTGCTGAAAAGGTCTCCTATCAGCGCACCTGCAATTTTTATATGTCTCGGTCATCAATTAGCTGCAGAAGCGCATATTCAGCTATTGAAAAGAGCTGTACATGAAATCTATCAAACGAAGTCATTGAAAGGTGACCCGGATAACGAAGCTATTCAGGTACTAAGAAAGATCTCCCGTAAGATCGAGGAAATGGGAGAAAGTATTGTCATACGCAAGCATGGCAAACCACTTGGAAAAGGTTGGGACTTCCCTCAATTTGCAGTAGCTAAAAATGAAGAGAAAGAAGTAGGAAGGACCCGGTTACAGAGATATAAAACCCCAAATACTTCTCTTAGTCAGCTTCCTTTTGATGTGATTTATTTTCATGATGTCATCTCAGATGAGCTCGACGGTATCATTGACACCATGCTGCAATATGAAAAAGACGTTCATATATCCATGTTTCATTCTGATGAAGTGAATGAGGAAGCAATTTTATTCTCCAACTGGGCTTACAGACTTCTTCATGATGCTATAGTACCCTACCGGCACATTGTGGGAGCAAGTCATTTAGCCTGGTTAATGCAGCTTCCTTATGCAGTAGAGATTATTGCTTCCACAGCTACAGAAAATAGTGTTCTAACTGAGGTTTCCGCAACTTGTATCAATTACAAAGACTTCGAAACACACAGATTCAGAAGATCTTTTACTCTTCAGTTTCATCCAGAATTACTGGATGACCTTCGGGAGGTAGGTCAACGTGGAGAAATTTCTTATGATACACTTAAGCATGATGATGGCATCCGGTTACTGGCTCGGCTGCTCTATGTTGGGATGCAGGAATAAATTTGCTTCCTCAAAACTGAAATAGCATATTAAAATATTATCCAAAATTTAGCAGAAGTATAAAAAAGAAAAAGCCCTGAACTATGCGAAGTTCAGGGCTTTAATGAGTGTAGTCCCTAGGACGGCCGAACGTTAAGAATCGACCCTGAGGGTCGATTTAGTGAGGAGCGGGCCTGTAGGGTCAGCCCCCGAAGGGACTATCAAAGCTATTTAAAAACGGATCTTTGTGATTTTATGGAAGTAAATAAAAAAAAGCTCGATCACCTTTCAGCAATCGAGCTTTGTAGTTCCTAGGAGGACCGAACGTGAAGAAACCTTCTGGCAGAAGGTTTTAGTGAGGGGCAGGCTTGCAGGGTTGGCCACCTGGGGACGAAACGAAAAAAGCCCTGAACTATGCGAAGTTCAGGGCTTTAATGAGTGTAGTCCCTAGGGGAATCGAACCCCTGTTTCCAGGATGAAAACCTGGCGTCCTAACCCCTAGACGAAGGGACCAGATATTCAACAATTCAGTTTTTTAAAACAGTTGCTGTTCTGTTTTATGGTTTAACCCCTACTTGCCCGTCCGAAGCTTTAGCGAAGGCGGGGACGAAGGGACCATATGGACATTCACATTGCTGATATCTAAATCATTTTCGTGAATCGGAGTGCAAATATAGATGCATCCCGAACTTTTACAAAAAAGTAATGAAAAAATTATTAAAAAATCTGAGCGATCTTGCTTCCTACTTTCAATTGCTCTCTTACGTTCCCTTTTTCAATCAATGTAATGGTGTTTTTGGGTACTTCTTTCCACTGCTCATCCATACTTAAAGGTTCGCTACTAACCAAAGTTGCACCCCTCTCATATCCTGCACTTATCATATAACACCGATCACCCTCACATTCGTAATGATTGCCCACTGTCATGTACAAACTCTCCGAAAATTCTTCAGTTGAAAACCTTACCGTCACCGAACTATTCCCATCTGTAAACACAAGATTCAATATGAAATGATCAGAAATACTATGGCTTTCACGAGCTTCCATAAACCAGCCAATCGTATCGTTCATAGCATCAAACATCCGAACGGATCGTTCCTGATCTTTATGACGTTTCATGAAATGCATGAGCAATGCAAAAAAATGTTCGCTATCAGTTGTTCCTCTGATCGAATGATAAAATGGTTCGCTCAAATAATCACATAATTCCCTCTTGAAATAAGGAAAGCCACCTATGTCCCCATTATGCATAAAAGCAAACTTATGATACTTAAAGGGATGACAATTGAGCTCAGAAACCTCAGTGTGTTGAGTTGAAGCCCGAATATGAGCCAAAACACAGGGAGAAACTATAATTCTGGATAGTTCGATCAAGTTTTGATCATTCCAGGCTGGTTTTATCGATCTAAATAAAGCCGGATCACTGCTTAAGTCCTGTTGGTACCATG
>CAYTFO010000103.1:0-873 GCA_964437135.1 uncultured Roseivirgaceae bacterium
TATTATATTATTCTCTATAACTATGTCCACCGGCCCAACTGGGGGTGCACCATTTCCATTTATAAGTGTAGCCCCTCTGATGATAAGCTGGTCAAATGGACCATCTCCTTCTGATCTTTCAGGTGCAGGAGTAATTTGCGAAAATAATGTAAACGCAATTAATGTGGTATAGAAGCTGAATAACTGTTTCATTATTTCATATTTAGTGATATATGGATCAATTTAGCGTTTTTTATTGTTTGAAGTTTAAACTAGAAAAAAACTATGGCATTAACACCTTCAAATATGCTTGATTTAGGGATCAAAGTTCCTGATTTTTCTTTAAACGATGTTCTTTCAGGTTCTACGGTATCTTTTAAGGATATAAAAGGGAGTTCTGGTACATTAGTAATGTTTATATGTGTTCATTGCCCATATGTAATTCATGTTCAGGAAGAGATCTCAAAAATTGCAGTTGAATATTCAGAAAAGGGAATAGGGTTTGTTGCCATTTCTTCCAATGATATTGAAAAATACCCTCAGGATGCTCCTGAATTTATGAGAGAACAAGCAACAAAGTCAAATTTTATTTTTCCATATTTATTTGATGAATCACAAGATGTGGCTAAGTCGTTCGATGCAGCCTGTACTCCTGATTTTTATTTATTTGATGATCGTGATTCTCTGGTTTATCGTGGTAGGTTAGATGAATCCCGCCCAAATAACGAAAAGCCCCTGACAGGTAATGATCTGAGAGGTGCTCTTGACAATTTGATAGCAGGAAAAAAACAAGAAGCTGTTCAATACCCAAGTATGGGATGCAACATAAAATGGAAATCATAAGAAATTCCATACTCAAACCATTATAAATTTGTATTTTTCCGCTCCATTTTT
>CAYTFO010000103.1:883-12801 GCA_964437135.1 uncultured Roseivirgaceae bacterium
ATGATATGAGCACTGCAAAAGGCAAATTCAAAAAAATCACCACTCATAAATTGAGGGAGATGAAAGAAGCAGGCGAGAAAATCGCCATGCTTACAGCTTATGACTACTCTATGGCCAGAATTTTAGATGCAGCCGACATAGATATATTGTTGGTTGGGGATTCGGCTTCAAATGTCATGGCTGGAAATGAAACAACTCTCCCTATAACACTTGATCATATGATTTGGCATGCAACATCAGTGGTAAAAGCAGTGAATAGGGCTCTGGTAGTTGTAGACGTTCCTTTTGGAAGTTATCAGGGCAATTCTTCTGAAGCCTTAAGATCAAGTATTCGAATTATGAAAGAGTCAGGTGCACATGCTGTGAAAATGGAAGGTGGTGTGGAAATAAAAGAAAGTGCAAGCAGAGTACTTTCATCCGGAATACCAGTGATGGGTCATCTTGGTTTAACACCCCAGTCGATCTATAAATTTGGGACATATACTGTAAGAGCCAAGGAAGAAGAAGAAGCAGAAAAATTGCTTAACGATGCAAAATTGCTTGAAGAATTAGGTTGTTTTTCTATTGTTTTAGAAAAAATCCCAAGTGATCTGGCTAAAAAAGTTAGTGAAGAGATATCAATACCAACAATTGGTATAGGTGCAGGGCCTGATACAGACGGACAGGTATTGGTGGTTCACGATATGCTTGGAATTACCCATGATTTCAAACCCAGATTTTTACGTCAATATGCTGATTTAAATAAAACTATTTCTGATGCTGTTCAGAATTATGTGAAAGATGTCAAGCAGCAAAATTTTCCAAATAGTAAAGAAAGTTATTAATCCATAAAAATCATTCAAATGTCTCAAACGGAATTCAAGATTAGTTATACCTTGACCGATGAAGCTCCCGCTTTAGCAACAAGATCACTTTTACCGATAATTGAAGCATACGCTGGTGCAGCTGGTGTTAATGTAGAAACAAAAGACATCTCACTTGCTGGACGAATAATTGCTAATTTCCCTGAGTTTTTAAACAAAAAACAAAGAATACCGGATGATCTAAAACTATTAGGTGAAATGGCTAAAACTCCGGAAGCAAATATTATAAAGTTACCTAATATTAGCGCGTCTATACCGCAGTTAGTTGCCGCAATTAAGGAACTTCAGGCTCAAGGTTATAAATTGCCAGATTATCCTGCAGAGCCAAAAAGCGAAGAAGAAAAAAGTATTAAAGACAGATACGATAAAATAAAGGGTAGTGCAGTGAACCCTGTTCTTAGAGAAGGGAATTCTGATAGAAGAGCACCACTTTCCGTAAAAAATTATGCAAAAAAGCATCCTCATTCTATGGGTGAGTGGTCGAAAGATTCCAAATCTCACGTTGCTAGCATGCCACAAGGTGATTTTTATTCAAGCGAGCTTTCTACCACAATTGAAAAACCGCAAAAAATTAATATAGTTCATTTTGATGAATCAGGTATGCAGACAACTTTAAAAGAGGGCCTGAAAGTTTTAGATGGAGAAGTTATTGATGCAGCTGTGATGAGTAGATCTGATTTAAGAGCATTTATCAAAAATGAAGTCAAAGATGCTAAAGAAAAAGATGTACTTTTTTCAGTCCACCTAAAGGCTACAATGATGAAGGTTTCAGATCCTATCATATTTGGTCATGTGGTTTCTGTATTTTTTGAGGATGTTTTTGAAAAATACGCTGAAGATTTTAAGTCTGTCGGAGTAGATCCCAATAATGGACTTGGAGATTTATTTGAAAAAATCGAGTCATTACCTGACACCAAAAAGAAAGAGATAACTGCTGCTATAACGAGCACCTTAAATGCACATCCGGCACTTGCTATGGTCAATTCAGATAAAGGTATTACCAACTTACACGTTCCCAGCGATATTATAATAGATGCTTCAATGCCTGCAGCTATTAGGACTTCTGGTAAGATGTGGGGGCCTGATGGAAGTCCGGCTGATATGAAAGCAATTATTCCTGACAGGAGTTACTCAAGTGTTTATCAGGAGGTAATTGATTTTTGTAAAGAAAATGGAGCTTTTGACCCAACTACAATGGGGAGTGTGCCTAATGTTGGGTTAATGGCTCAAAAAGCTGAAGAATACGGTTCACATGATAAAACATTTGAAATTCTGAAGAATGGAAAAGTTAAAGTGATAGCAGAAGAAGGAGCTGAAATCTTTTCTCATGATGTAGAACAGGGAGATATTTGGAGAATGTGTCAGGTAAAAGATGATCCCATAAAAGACTGGGTAAAACTGGCAGTTACAAGAGCAAGGGCAACAGGTGCACCAGCTGTATTCTGGTTGGATATAAATAGATCACATGATGCGCAATTAATTTCTAAAGTCAATAAATACCTGAAAGACCACGATACAACTGGTTTGGAGATACACATTAAGTCACCAAAAGATGCCACCAGATTTTCTCTTGAAAGAGCAAAGCAAGGCAAGGATACAATTTCAGTCACTGGTAATGTATTGCGAGATTACTTAACCGATTTGTTTCCTATCCTTGAACTTGGTACGAGTGCTAAAATGCTTTCCATTGTACCATTAATGAATGGCGGTGGACTTTTTGAAACAGGTGCAGGAGGATCAGCACCAAAGCATGTACAGCAATTTGTAGAAGAAGGACACCTTAGATGGGATTCTTTGGGAGAGTTTCTTGCGTTGGCGGCTTCCTTGGAGCATATGAGTGAAACTACCGGTAATGAAGCAGCAAAAATATTGGCGGAGACACTTGATCTTGCAACTGCAAAGTTTTTGGAAGAAAACAAATCACCTTCAAGAAAAGTAAATGAACTTGATAACCGTGGAAGTCATTTCTACCTGGCTATGTACTGGGCTGAAGAACTTTCTAAGCAAAAGAGTAATAGCTCCCTGGCTTCAAAGTTTTCCAAAATTCACTCTGAAATGAGTAGTAATGAATCAAAAATATTGGAGGAATTGAATGGTGCTCAAGGTTCTCCTGTTGATACTGGAGGCTATTATAATCCAAACGAAGAAAAAGTCAGATCAGCAATGAGACCTAGTGCAACCCTTAATTCAATTATAAACTCAATTTAAAAAGAAAAATAACAGCTTTAGAAGTCAAAATTGTGTCGCTTGTTTAAGTGTTTTTTAATTATTGGAAAGCATTTAGAAAACAGTACCTAATTACTTGTTTTTTGACTGGATCAATTTATGGTCAATGACTAGTTTCATAAGCACATTTGTTTTTGAAAACGATTGTATTTTCATTTCATATAATTTTTAATCTTTTTTTTGTCATTTCTGGTTAGATTGGAAAGCTGTGTATCAGAGGAAAAAATGAATATCAATAACAGAGCGAAAGAGAAAGCAACATATGATGCAATAGTAGTGGGGACCGGTATCAGTGGAGGTTGGGCTGCTAAAGAACTTACAGAAAAAGGGTTAAATACTTTGGTGTTGGAGAGAGGAAGAATGGTCAAACATATTGAAGACTATCCTACCTGGGATAAGGCTCCATGGGAATTGCCAAATGGAGATCTGTTGACTCAGGAAGAATTAAAAGATTACTATGTGCAGGACCGTGCTGAATATACAGTACGGCAGTCAACCAAACACTGGTGGGTCAAAGACACCGAACATCCGTATACTGAAATTAAAAGATTTGATTGGATAAGAGGGTATCATGTCGGAGGTAGATCCCTTCTCTGGGGTCGACAGTCTTACAGGTTAAGTGATCTGGATTTTGAAGCCAATTCGAAAGATGGATATGGAGTAGACTGGCCAATTCGATACAAAGATTTAGCTCCATGGTATGATTATGTTGAACAGTTTGCAGGAATAAGTGGACAGGCTGAAGGTTTACCTCATTTGCCGGATGGTAATTTTTTACCTCCTATGGAAATGAATTGCCTAGAAAAGCATGTAAAAAATAGCATCAGAGAAAACTTTGATGATCGTTTGATGACCATTGGAAGAGTCGCTAACCTAACACAAAATCACAACGGACGATCTAAATGTAATTATAGAAATCTTTGTGTTAGAGGCTGTCCTTTTGGGGCATACTTCAGCAGTCAATCATCGACATTACCAGCAGCTGAAGCTACAGGAAATATGACGTTAAGGCCTAATTCTGTAGTAACAGAAGTTTTATACGATCGCGAAAAGCAAAAAGCAACCGGAGTTAGAGTTCTTGATGCAGAAACAGGAGAATATGTTGAATTCTACGCGAGAATCATATTCCTTAATGCCTCAGCTCTGGGGTCTACCTGGATTCTTCTCAATTCCACAGAACATTTTAGTGATGGGATGGGTAATGAATCTGGTGAACTTGGTCATAACCTAATGGATCATCATTATCGGGTAGGTGCAAGTGGTGAATATGATGGTTTTCATGACCAATATTACTATGGAAGAAGAGCTAATGGTATTTATGTCCCAAGATTTAGAAATATATCTGAACAAAGAGATGACTATCTCAGAGGTTTTGGATACCAGGGAGGTGCAAGTAGAGAAAACTGGAGAAGGAATGTAGCTGAGCTGAGCTTTGGAGCAGACCTTAAGAGCGAACTTGAAACCCCGGGTAAATGGACGATGGGATTTGGAGGATTTGGCGAAATGCTACCATACCACGAAAACAAAGTATTTCTAAATAAAGAAAAATTAGATAAACATGGTTTACCTACTCTTTCTATTGATTGTGAATTCAAAGAAAATGAATATGCAATGAGAAAGGATATGGTAACGTCAGCAGTTGAAATGCTGGAAGCTGCAGGATTGAAGAATATAAAGCCATATGATGATCCTGGTGGACCAGGGCTAGGAATTCATGAAATGGGAACTGCCAGAATGGGTAGAGACCCAAAAACCTCGGTATTGAACAAATGGAACCAGCTGCATGAAGTTAAGAATGTTTTCGTTACAGATGGAGCCTGTATGACTTCCGGAGGTTGTCAAAACCCGTCATTAACATACATGGCACTGACAGCGAGAGCAGCTGATTACGCTGTAAGGGAAATGAAAAAAATGAACCTTTAGGTATGAAAGAAATAAGTAGGAGAGAGGCACTGCATAAAACTGCATTAGCACTGGGTACGGCTGTTTCTGCGCCAACTTTTATGGCTTTTTTGAATGGTTGCACCCCAAAACCAAATCTAAATTGGAAGCCAAAATTTTTCACAGAAGAACAGGCAAATATAATAACAGAGATATCAGAAATAATTCTTCCCAAAACAGATACACCGGGAGCAAAAGAACTTGGAGTACCTCAGTTTATTGAAGATATTATAGCACTTTGTTCAGATAAGGAAGTTCAAAAAAAGTTCGTGCTAGGTTTAGAAAATCTTGAAAATGATATAGAGAATCAATATGGTAAATCATTTTCTTCAATTGATTCAAAATATAAGCAAGAGGTAGTTGCAAATCTCAATGCTTCACTTCGAAATTCTGATTCAAAATTGACTGATATACTCTTCTTTTATAGAAAATTAAAAGAGATAACAATTCTCGGGTATTTCACTACTGAAGTAGGAGCAACTCAGGTTTTACAGTACAAAGCAATTCCTACTGATTACAAAGGATGTATTTCAGTAGAAGAAGCTGGTGGTAAATCCTGGGCTACTTCTTAACCAGGTTTATTTAGCAAATGCTACTGCTCTGGTTTCCCTAATGACGGTTACCTTTATTTGACCGGGATATTGCATTTCCTTTTCTATTTTTTGAGAAATATTGAATGAAAGATCACCAGCAGATTTATCATCGATACTATCCGCATCAACTAATACTCTTAATTCTCTTCCAGCCTGAATTGCATAACACTTATTAACTCCTTCAAAGTTTAATGCCAATTCTTCCAGATCTTTTAATCTTTTCAAATAAGATTCCATTACTTCTCTTCTTGCTCCCGGTCTACTACCTGAGATTGCATCACAAGCTTGAATTATAGGAGAAATAAGAGATGTCATTTCTATTTCATCATGGTGTGCACCGATAGCGTTGCATACTTCAGGATGCTCCTTGTATTTTTTCGCAAGCTCCATACCCAATATAGCATGAGGAGTTTCAGGTTCATCCGGCCATACTTTACCTATATCATGTAATAGGCCGGCTCTTTTAGCCATTTTTGCATTAAGGCCTAATTCTGAAGCAAGAGTTGCACATAATTTTGCCACTTCTCTTGAATGCTGAAGCAGATTTTGACCATAAGAAGATCTAAATCTCATTCTACCAACCATCTTAATAAGTTCGGGGTGTAAGCCATGAATGCCCATATCTATCACAGTCCTTTCTCCTATCTCAACAATTTCCTCTTCTATATTTTTAGTTGTTTTTGAAACTATTTCTTCAATTCTCGCAGGGTGTATTCTTCCATCCTGAACAAGCCTGTGCAAAGAAAGGCGTGCAATCTCTCTTCGCACAGGATCATAGCCAGAGATGATAATAGCTTCAGGTGTGTCATCTACGATTATCTCTACACCGGTTGCAGCTTCCAATGCACGAATATTTCTTCCTTCTCTTCCTATAATTTTTCCTTTAATATCATCACTCTCAAGATTGAAAACTGAAACACAATTTTCGATAGCGTGCTCTGTAGCTGTTCTCTGGATTGTCTGGATGACAATTTTCTTCGCCTCCTTTGTAGCCGTCATTTTGGCTTCTTCCATTATTGATTTAATGTGAGCGGATGCATCAGTACGAGCTTCATCTTTGAGAGCCTCTACCAGTTGTTCTTTAGCATCACTGGCGGTCAGGTTTGATATTTTTTCAAGAATTTCAACCTGCTGGTATTTCAACTTTTCGAATTCTTCTTTCCGCTTTTTTACAATTTCCAGCTGTGCAGAAAGATTTTCTTTCATTGATTCAAGTTCAGCTTCAGCCCTTTTGTTTTGTTCAATTTGCTTTGAAAGATTTGACTCCCGCTGTTTGAGCTTATTCTCATTGGTTATGATCAGATTTTTTTTGCGGTTTGCTTCCTCTTCAAATTCTGATTTTAACTTAAGATACTTTTCTTTAGCTTCTAGAATTCGATCTTTCTTTATGCTTTCCGCAGAAACTTCTGCCTCCTTGATTAGGAGATTCTTTTGCTCCTCTGCTGCTTTCCTTTTCTTGTCAAGTGATCTTTTGAAAAGAACTCGATCTATGGCAATACCTAGTGCCAGACCGACTATTCCGCTGATTACGGTTAATGTCTCCATGTCATACAATATTTATTGACATGGTGAATGGGGTTTAGTATTTAGAATTGAAAGAATCTCAGAGAGCCTCGGAAACCAAATCATTTAAAGATTTGATACTTGAATAAGCAGCTTCATCGTTCATGTCATTGCTTTCTTCACTTTTCATTTTCTCAACCTGACAATCAAATGCAACCATTGCTATTAAATCTTGTAAATCTTCAATTCCGAATCTTTCACGATAGCTTTTAATTTTGTCATTTAAGATTTTTCCTGCCCGGCGAATCCGTTCTTCATCTTCAGGCTTTACCCTCATTGGGTATTCTCTGTTTCCTATTTTTAGTTTAATTGATAGGTCTGATGCCATTAAAGAACAAGTTAAGCTTCACCCAGGTGGGCAATACATTTATCTATTTCTCTGATATAATTATCTATTAAATCTCTCAATTCCGTTTTCTCCGTTCCTTCCTCCACCATGTTATCTACAATTTTACTTATTTTTAGCTTATTTTGAAAGTCTGAAATCCGATTATCTTTTTCAGATAATTTTGATTTCAACTCTTCGTTTTCGGCTCTATATAATTTTATATCCAGTTTTAATTTGCTGTGTTCAGATATAAGCAGCTTCAATTTGCGTTCAAGTGTTTGTATCTCTCCTGTAAGTCTTTCAGTACTCATTTCACTTTCTGATTATCGCATTTAGTTTTTCTTCAAACTGACTCATAAGCCGATCCATACATTTGTCAATTTGTTTATCCGTCAAAGTCTTTTCTTTATCCTGAAGATAAAATGCTGCAGCATATGCTTTTTTACCTTCTCCAATTTGTTTTCCTTCAAAGACGCTGAAAAGATTTATCCTATTTAGCAATTTTTTTTCAGATTGAAAAGCAATTTTCTCAACTTCCTTATAAGAAATTGATTTATCCAATACCAGAGAAAGATCTCTTTTCACCTCCGGGTATTTACTTATAGCTCTGTATAGGATGTCTCTAGAGGCATTTTGAATTACAAAATCCCAATCAATTTGAGCACTAAAAACCTCTTTTTCAATTTCAAAATATTCAAGAATATTTTCAGATACTTTTCCGATTTGAGCAATTTCTTTCTGATTTACCAAAATACTTACTCCGAAATCAAAATCCCGAGACTCAGATAAATTCTCAGTTTCGTAATCTTTGAGTCCACACTTTTCGAGAATATCAAACACCTGTCCGGATATTAAATGTATGGAAGATTTAATTGGATCAGCTAGCCAGGATTCATCCCAACTGTTCCCGGTCAAATAAACAGAAAGCCAGTGTTTTTCACTCCTGTCTTTATTTTCTGTTTCGAAATATGAAGATGAAAACTCAAAGAATCGAAGATTTGACTGTCTTCTGTTAATATTATATCGAATTGACTCAAGAGCTGTATAAAATGGACTTGTTTTAAGCGCATTTAATTCTTCACTTGAAGGGTTAAGTACACCTATCTGTTTGTTTGGAGATAATTTCAGATTTTCTTCGTATTTAGAATTTGTCAGTGAATTTGTGACAATTTCATGATATCCTTTCCCAGACAAATAAAGTGAAATCTCTTCCTGTAATTTATAGGGTTCAATTTCTTTGAACTCCGCCAGGTAATCTGTAGAGAATGATTCATCTATATCGATATTATTGATACCATGCATTCTTAAAACTTCCTCTACAAGATCAGCTTCTCTGGTGACTTCTGAACGATAAGCAGGAATCACTGCCTTGAATTCCTCTCCTTTTTCTTCTTTTATATTTATTTCCAATTGGGTTAAGATTCCTTTGATTTCATCCAAATCGAGCTCCTTGCCAATCAGTCTGTCAAATGTTCTTTTTTTAGTGGGGATAACTGCCTTTTCTATAGGCTTTGGGTAAATATCAATAAAATTAGAAGTAATCCTGCCACCTGCTATTTCAATTATGAGATTTGTTGCATACTTGAGTGCAATCAGTGTGATTTCAGGATCGATACCTCTTTCAAACCTAAAGGAAGCATCTGTGCTTAACCCATGCCGCATAGCAGTAGCTCTGACATAATCGGGAGAAAAATATGCACTTTCAAGAAAAATATCGGTGGTAGAATCTTTTACTCCGGATTTAATACCCCCAAAGACACCTGCAATACACATGCCTTCGGATTCATTACAGATCATAAGGTCTTTTTCGTCCAACTTTCTTTCCTTTTCATCCAGAGTTGTGAATTTTGACCCTTTCGGAAGAGTTTTAACAATTACCTTTTTACCTACAACTGAGGCATCAAATGCATGCAATGGCTGTCCTATTCCATGCAGGACATAATTAGTTATATCCACCACATTATTGATGGGTTCAAGACCAATTGATCGCAATCTCCATTGTAACCAGTCCGGAGATTCAGTGATTTTTACACCTCTAATCGTCACACCACAGTATCTGGGGCAGGCTTCATGATTTTCGACAACTACATCAATTGGATTGGAATTATTAGGATCAAGCTTAGGTGCCTCTGGTTTTTTAAGTTTTCTTTTATGGAGTGCAGCCAGATCCCTCGCGGTACCAAAATGTGAAGTAGCATCACCTCTGTTAGGTGTTAAGCCAATTTCAATAATATAGTCCTTTTCATTTTGATAAAGCTCACTTACAGACTTACCAATAGCTGTTTTAGGATCCAATACTATGATTCCATCATGATCATTTCCCAGACTTATTTCATCGGAAGCACAGATCATCCCCTCTGAAACCTCACCACGTATTTTGGATTTTTTGATCTTAAAAGGCTCTCCATTGCTTGGATGGATGATAGTATCGACAGTTGCAACAATTACTTTTTGTCCTTTCTGTACATTAGGAGCTCCACAGACAATATCAAGTAGGCTATCTTTTCCAATATCAACTTTTGTAACTTTCAATCGATCTGCATTTGGGTGTTGACCACATTCAACAACCTCTCCAACAACTAATCCTTCGAGTCCACCTTTTATTTTTTCAATTTCTTCAAGTCCCTCTACCTCAAGACCAATTTGTGTCAAATCATCACAAACTTTCTCTATTGATTCGTTTATCTCAATAAAATCTTTTAACCAGTTAAAAGATATTTTCATGTCTATTTATCTTATATGTGTGGCAAAAATATATACTCTGTATATCAGAGCTTCTAATTAGAACTATTTTTTAAAAATTTTCTCACCTGCTAATATTTTTATTGGAAGTATGTTCTCCTCTGGTGGAAGAGGGCATTCATATTCAGGGACATAAGCACAGTATGGATTATATGCATAATTAAAATCAAGTGTCAACTTATTTGATTTTCCAATTTGAACATCAATATATCTTCCACCTCCGTAGGTACTCTCATTGCTTGTTTCATCAGCAAATGCCAAAAAGAATACATCCATTGCGCCAAATCCGAAGGGTTTCAAAACAATTAACTCATGGGTTTTGCCATCTAATGAAAAAATCAACTTAGAATGTTTTAAATATTTTTCAGGGTTACCCTGGCTATTTTGAAGAACAACCAGCTCCCGTTTTTCAATTCTTTCAATTTTGGCCTGAACCCTGAATTTGCTATCATAATCGAAATATTCAGGAGCTTTATAAGGGATATCAAATTCTTTAAATGGTGATTCATCATTGAATTGAAGAAATCTTTTTCTTGATTCGATTTCATTTTCAAAATTCTTCCTAAAACTATCATCATCTCCTTTGAAAAAGGGGAATAGCGCCAATACCAAAAGCACTGGTATAATAATCCAAAATATTTTTTTCATTTACCAATTACAATAATGATTCATCTGCAAAGCTAAAAAATCCATTGTTAGTAAAGATCACATGATCTAAAATTGGAATATCCAATACTTCTCCAGAGTGTTTTATTTTCTTTGTAAGATTTATATCTGCCTGGCTGGGTTTTAGATTTCCTGAAGGATGGTTATGCGATAATATGATTCCTGATGCTAAATTTTGAATGGCCTGCTTAAAAATGATTTTAAGGTCTACAACCGTACCAGAAACTCCACCTTTTGAAACCTGAAATTTTTCAATCACTTCATTATTTCTTTTTAAGTAGATTACCCAGAATTCTTCATGATTTAAGTCAAGTAGCTGTGGTTTCAGATAACTGTAAACATCTGAGGAGCAAGAAATAACAGGCTTTTTATCGATAAAAAGGTTATTTTTTCTTCTACTCAATTCCATGGCACTAACAATATTGATTGCTTTTGCTTCCCCAATACCGTTGAATTTTGTTAATTCTATAACTTGCTTCGTTGCCAGAATGTGAAGATTATTTTGATAAGTAGCTAAAATCTGTTTCGCGAGATCAACAGCGGTTAATGTTCTAGACCCTGTACCTATTAGAATAGCGAGTAATTCTGCATCTGTCAATGCGCCTTTTCCCTTGGTTAGCAATTTTTCTCTGGGACGGTCTTCTTCCGCCCAGGATTTAATCGAGTTTGATCCAGTATATAAATGCATTATCTGCAATTATAAATAGAAAATAAAAAAAGCCCTCAACTGAGGGCTTAATTAATATTTTGGTCTTCGAAACTTAAAGAGAAGCCACCTTTTTGGCAAGGCTTGATTTCAAGTTTGAAGCTTTATTTTTATGTATAATATTTCTCTTAGCAAGTTTGTCGAGCATGCTTGAAACTTTGTTATAAAGTTCCTGTGCCTCAGATTTGTCAGTAGAATTTCTCAATTTTTTGATGAATGTTCTCGCTGTTTTATGCTGATACTTATTTCTCAGTCTACTAGTCTCGCTAGATCTGATTCTCTTTAATGCT
>CAYTFO010000104.1:0-12742 GCA_964437135.1 uncultured Roseivirgaceae bacterium
TCGGGCAATCAATAATTTGAAAGTAGCTTTGACTAATTAGCACAACGGGTTAATATAATTTATGCATGCAATCAGTATTATGAAGATTGCAACTATACCAAAAATCAAAAGATTAGTATAGCTTCCTGGTTTTGACAAAGTGAGCCTGGGGTGATGTAAATGAATTTCACTCAAAGGCACAAGCTTGAAGGAATGTTTGTTGCCATCAGCCAGATAATCATCGAAACTCTGATACCTGTCTGAAAACTGTAAAATTGCAGGAGCAATGTAAGTTTCTACAAATCCGGGAAATTTAGCCTCCACAGATTCTTTTGTCGTGTTCTCTTTTAGTTTCACATAAGAAAAAAAGTTATTCCCGGTCCACCATCCGGTGGTTGCCCAGTATTCATGAGGTATTGAAATGAGAAACCCATAAGGAATCGTAGATGTCTTAGGAGGATCTTTTACCACTGCTGTTATCTCATGTGAATCACCATCAGATTCTATTACCCTACCAATAACATCTATTGTCTTAAATGCCTTTATTGCCACACTTTCTGTCAATACAATTGAGTTGGGCCTATTCAATGCGTTTTCAGGCTGTCCGGCTAAAAATGTCGTAGGAAAAACTTCAAAATAAGTTGAATCAGCTATTGCTCCATTTTCAAATGTGACATATTCGTCTTCTATTTTGACGCTTGTAGAAAACAAGCCATGAATTCTTGCTCCACTCTCCAATTCTGGAAAATCCATAAGCATCTGTTTCACCAGCCTGGCTGGTGTATAAGGACCCGATTCATTCAGCACCACTCTGTAAATCCTATCTTTATCCTTGATATGTTGATCTACACTTAATTGATATTCAATGTGAATCCAAATCAAAATCGCACTGGCAATTCCTATTGCAAGACCAGTAATGTTAAAAATAGTTTGAAGCTTATTTGACCTCATGCTCCTGAAGGTTACTTTGAGATAATTTTTGACCATACCGAATGAACTTTTAGGTTGAAAATCATCTAATGGCTTAAGATACCTTATCCGGAAAAATCGAAATACATTTAATATAAATTTCAGTCTAAGTGCTTTTTCATTGTTCCGGAGACCTCTTTGATAAAGTTCAATAAGATCACCCTCAATGGGGTCAACGTAATAAGGTTTACAAAACCACCTGAGGAATTGAATTGGCCATTTGGGAAGTTTTTCCATCTTATCATCCGGATTTTAAAGTCGCAGGAATTTGTTCGAACAAGTTATTCCTAACAGACCGATTTATTTCCATCACTTTAATTCCAAGATTGGTCACTTCAAATAACCTTTTGCTTCGACCTCCTCTTTCCTGAGTCGCACCCCCTACTTTTGAAGATAAATATCCCTTTTTCTCAAGCCTATCCAATGCGGTATGCACTGCACTAATATTTACTGTTCTGCCAGTCTGACTTTTTATTTCATCCAAAACAGATATTCCGTAAGCATTACCATTTAGAATTGCTGTGATCAAAAGAACCAGTTCTTCAAATTCTCCGAGTTGTACCTTTTCCATTAGATTTACAATTATGAATTAAATACGATCAAAAACAAATAAGGTTTGATTTACAAATATGAAATAAATATTTAAGAAACTTTTCTTTTTATAAATCCTGATGAAATAAATGTCTCTTCGGGAGTATTGTTATTATACAAACTACCTGTTCCAAGCCCCTGAAATCCCTGATGGTCATAGTTTGCAACGAATTGTGAAATCGCATGCAGTCCGACATTTGATTCCAGAGATGAAGTAATCCACCACCCAATTTTCATGGATTCTGCCAATCGAATCCACTCGTCTGTTTGTTTGAATCCACCTAATAAACTCGGCTTTAAGACAATGTATTTGGGTTTGAGTTCCTTAAGCATTTCCGTTTTTTCATCAATATCAGATATCCCTATCAATTCTTCATCAAGAGCTATGGGCACTTTGGATTTTGCACACAATAGCTGCATTGCTTCAGGCTGACCGGGTAAAATAGGCTGTTCTATTGAATGAAGATTGAAAGGTTCCAGCTTCTTTAATTTTAGCAAAGCTTCATTGTTTTTAAATCCCCCATTAGCATCTACACGCAATTCAATTTCGGGTGCCAGTGACCTAACGAATTCCAATATTTTAAGTTCCTCTTCAAAATCTAAGGCCCCAACTTTCATTTTAACACATTGAAATCCTTCATTTAGTTTATTCTTGACCTGAGACTTCATGAAATTCGGATCGCCCATCCAGACAAGTCCATTTATTGGAATTGATTTTGTCCCTTTTGAAAAATCATTATCAAACCATAGATGAAATCCTCCATTTAAATAATCAATTAACGCCATCTCCAAACCCATTCTTACACTTGCAATTCCGCTACTTAATGATTTAGCCAAACTATAAATTTCATTGATATCTGATGGTTCGTTTATGTGCTTAAACTGATCAGGTAACTTTTGTAAAATTTCAATTACTTCTTCTTCAGACTCCTGACTCAATCCCCAAAGAGGAGCTACCTCTCCTATCCCACTTTTTGTCTCAATTTCATTTTTAATTTTAATGAACCACACCTTCTTTTTTTTCAAAATACCTCTTGAGGTACCTGCATCAAATTTAAATTCAAGTGTATAGGAATTATATTCGAGCTTCATTTTAGTCAAAATCTGATTTATGAATTTTAAGGACGTCCATCCAGACCAGTTTAAATACAATCTACCCAAAGAAAAAATCGCAAAATTTCCTCTGGAAAACCGCTCCGATGCAAAATTGCTTCATTATAACAAAGGACAAATATCTGATAATGTTTTTAATCAAATTGAGAATCTTTTGCCAAAAGATTCAACTTTGATTTTTAATGACACAAGGGTAATTCCTGCAAGATTAATTTTTCATAAAGAAACAGGTGCAAGAATTGAAGTTTTTCTTTTAGACCCTGTCTTTCCATCTAAAATTATAGATGAGGTTATGACATCAAAGTTCAAATCTTCTTGGAACTGCATGATTGGTAATGCGAAAAAATGGAAAAATGATACTCAATTAAACCTAAAAATAAATGATAAACTTACTCTTACTGCTAAAAGAGTTGACAATATAGTCGAGTTCTCATGGGATTCTGAACATAGTTTTTCTGAAATAATTGAATTATCCGGGAAAGTTCCACTTCCTCCTTATTTGGAAAGAGAACCTTTGGAAATTGATACCCCGAGATATCAGACAGTTTACAGTGAAAACAATGGTGCAGTTGCCGCGCCTACAGCAGGCCTTCATTTTACGGAAAGTATTCTGAACTCTCTCGCTGAAAAACACACATTAGATTATGTAACCTTACATGTCTCTGCTGGAACATTTCAACCCATCACAACATCTGCTACAAATCACCCCATGCACAGTGAGCAGGTAATCATTACCCGAAAAAACATAGAGACATTATTAAGTTCAGAAAATATTATAGCTGTTGGCACGACAAGTCTCCGAACTCTGGAGTCAATCTTTTGGTATGGAGTTAATATTCTTGAAGGAAACGATGTATTTAAAATTGAAAAATTAAAACCGTATCAATCAGAAACTAACATCTCAAAAAATAAAGCCTTACATGCTGTACTTGAAATGATGGACAACAAAAAGATTGAAAAAATTATTGGCAGCACTGAAATATTTCTGTTCCCTGGATATGAATTTAGGATTGTTTCCGGACTTATTACAAACTTTCATTTACCCGGCACGACTTTAATGATGCTAATTGCAGCGTTCATTGGTGACGATTGGGAAAAGGTTTACAATCATGGACTTACTAATGACTACCGGTTTTTAAGTTATGGAGATTCAAGTTTACTTATCCCGAAATAGTTATATTTAATTGTATGAAGGAGAAATTTGAACTGATACTTTCTGAAATAAAAGATATAGCTGTTTTAATATGGGATTTTATTGGTACACCAATTTTTAATCTTGGTGAAAATGGCATCAGTTTGGGTACTATTATCTATTTTATTTTAGCATTTACAATTCTTATCTGGGTTAGTTCAAGATTAAAGAAATTGATGGCATCCTTTATGACCAGCAAGGCAGGCCTGGATAAAAGTGTTGTTGCATCTATAGGAACATTTGTCAGATTCTCGATAATCATCCTTGGTAGTATAATAATTATTCAAAGTGCCGGCATAGACCTAAGTGCATTAAGTTTACTGGCGGGGGCTTTGGGTGTAGGTATTGGATTTGGTCTTCAGAATATTACAGATAATTTCATTTCCGGTATCATCATTCTATTCGAAAAACCAATAAAAGTAGGTGATAGAATTGAAGTAGGAGATGTTGAAGGTGATGTGATTAATATTTCATTCAGATCTACTACTGTTCTTACAAATGACAATATTTCGATTATTGTACCTAATTCAGACTTCATTTCCAAAATAGTCATAAACTGGAGTCATAATGATAGAAATATACGGTTTAGACTACCTGTTGGAGTTAGCTATAGTGAAGATCCGGAAAATGTAAAAAAACTACTGTTGATAGTCGCAAATGAAAATGAGCATGTGCTTAAAAACCCTGAACCAATAGTACTTTTTAAAGGTTTTGGGGATAGCTCTTTGGATTTCGAGCTCGCAGTCTGGACTTCTTCCCACACTGACAAACCAATAGTCCTGAAGAGTGAACTGTATTTTAGTATTTTCAGTATTTTCAAAGAGAATGGAATAGAAATTCCATTCCCTCAAAGAGACTTACATATACGATCTGATGAGACTAAATGACCTATTCTTTAGTAGCACCGAAATTATAACTTAAGCCAACACCAAGTACACTTTTGAATTGTACTTTGGGACCTAAGTTGTTTTCTGCTCCAGTCTCATCTGTTTCTAAAATATCTATATCATTATCATAAATAAGCTGTGTAATAAAGTTGACAGTAATAAAATTATTAACTTTCATGGCAATAGTATTTTGCCAGTTTACATCCATATTCCCAAGACTGGCGTAATTTTCAAATAACTCCAACTTACTTACAAGGCCAACATTTTTAATAATTTCATCATTTGCATAAAGCGCTCTGAATAAGAAACCAATCTCAGAACGAAAACTTTCTCCATCCTCAATAATCTCATTGGTTACAGTATCAATTACTCCTTCTTTTACTCCAAATGAACCTTTTGCAGCCAATAAGGGATCATTAACAATGGTGAATTTTCCGGTTGCAGGTGCTAAAAACAATGAGAAATTATCTCCAAATTGTCTTGTTACCCCTATCGATGCTAAAATATAAGCAGGTGCAAACCAGTCAGAGATTTTGATTCCGTCTTCATTTACACCATCGTAATACTGAGTTCTGAAATCTAACATTCCGGTAAATGACCATTTCCCATTTTTCATTTTGTGAGAATACTGGGAGTTAATAATAATAAAGTCATCGGTTTTGGTTGGTTCAACATTGAAACCCTGCTTCACAACACCATATCCGGTTTCAATATTTGTTTGCCAGAGGTTTGCTCCCTTTTCATGAGTCAGGAATAAATTAAAGTACCCTCCAAGGGATAGAGAGTTGTTTCCACCCGCAGCCCAGTTATTAAGTGAAACCTGCGAGAAATTTAATGATGAAACACCCCCAATTCTCCAATAGGATGTGTCAGAAGGAACTGATGAATTTTGAGCGTAAAGAGTTGCTGAAGAAAATAAAACAGCGATGATTAGTAACTTTTTCATTTAAATATTGATTATTTCGTAACTTAAAATGTGTTGAGTCTAATAAGTCGAGACTCTAATAATAGAGCGCAAAATTATAATTAAACTGTAGATGCAGAGGTTAATATTTCAAAAATTTCTTGTTATTTCATTGCTAGGCATGCTATTTAGTCAGATTTCCTGTACAGAAAGCAAAAATGAATCTTCTTCAATTCAAACGAATGAATCTACCGCTGCAATTCTCAATGAGTATAGTTATGAAAACAAGGAATACAAAGAAGAAAATTGTACTACTAACTGTACCGGGATTGAAATAAATTATCCTGTCACTGATAATTATGATTTTAAAAATCTCTTTGAAAAAGAAATTAAGTCTATCATATCAAATTATCTGAGATCCGTTGAAGGTTTAAGTACATTGGAAGATTATGCAAATGGCTTTTTATATAATTATAAAGACTTTAAAAGTGCATTTCCGGAATCCAATACTCCCTGGACACTAGAAGTTGATATGGAGATCACTTACAATTCCGCTTCTTTGATATGTTATAAAACGACCGTTTACTCTTACACTGGTGGAGCTCATTCCAATAAAGATGTTCAATTCAAACTTATTGATAAAAATGCCAAATTATTTAATTTCAATGATCTTATTAATAATTCTAGTGAGTTTTTAAAATTAGCAGAAGAGTCTTTTAGAAAAGAAAAGGGAATATCCCCCGACAAAAGCTGGGAAGAGTCCGGTTATAACTTCAGTGATAATCAATTTAATTTACCTGAAAACATAGGAATCAGTAAAAAAGGTATCATTCTGTACTACAACAACTATGAAATTGCTTCATATGCAGATGGCTCCAGTGAAATACTAATCCCCATGAATCAGGTTAAGAATCTATTGAATGAAAAATATCTTAATTAAGCGTAATCGTTATTTTTAAGGTCTTCCTCTTTTATTATTCTTCGTAATATCTTACCAACATTCGATTTTGGAAGTTCGTCTGTAAAAGCAACGTATTTAGGACATTTATAACCCGTTAGATTCTCTTTTGCATACGCTTTGATCTCATCTTCAGTAAGACTGTCATCTGACTTTACAATGTAGATTTTCACAGCTTCAGTTGATTTTTTATCAGGAACTCCTATCGCTCCCACCTCCAATACTTTAGGGTGTGAGGCAATTACATCTTCAATTTCATTCGGATAAACATTGAAACCTGATACAAGGATCATTTCTTTTTTCCTGTCAACAATTTTAAAAAACCCATCCTCTGTCATTTCAGCAATATCTCCGGTTTTTAACCAGCCGTTGATAAAGGTCTTTTGAGTTTCTTCTGGTTTCTGCCAGTATCCAGCCATGACCTGTGGCCCCTTCGCACATAACTCACCTCTTTCACCAGGTTTTACTTCTTTTCCTTCATCATCCAGTAATACAATTTCAGTACCTGGAACCGGCATTCCAATGTAGCCTACTCTACCGTTTCCATCCAATGGATTTGCAGTAAGTACAGGAGAAGTTTCAGTCAAACCATATCCTTCTGATAATGGTGCACCCGTTACGCTTTCCCATTTTTCAGATACCGCTTTTTGAACTGCCATACCTCCACCAAAAGCGAACTTAAGTTTTGAAAAATCCAGATTAGCAAATGCTGGTTGGTTTAGTAAACCATTAAATAAAGTATTTACTCCGGTAATGACTGTGAATTGATGCTTACCAAGTTCCTTAATAAATGCAGGCATGTCTCTTGGATTGGTAATCAATACATTATTTGCACCTACATATACAGATACGAGTGCGTTACAAACCAAAGCAAAAACGTGATACAATGGCAAAGCTGTAATAAATATCTCCTGACCATCCTTTAAACCTCCATGAATCATCCAGGCATGAACCTGAGTTAGGTTTGCTACTAAATTTCTATGTGTGAGCATAGCTCCTTTGGATACACCAGTGGTTCCACCAGTATATTGAAGATAAGCCAAATCCGTATTCTCGATCTCAGGCGAATTAAATTCTAGTGAAGAACCTTTTTTTACCGTGTCTTTAAACTTAATCGCTCCGGGCAGTGAATATGAAGGAACCATTTTTTTAACCTTCTTTACAACAAAGTTGACAATGGCACCCTTCAGGCCTCCGATCATGTCGCCTATTTCAGTAACAATTACATGTTTGATTTGAGTTTTACCCAAAATCTTCTCAAGGTTGTGAGCAAAATTGGCCAGAATTACAATTGCTTTTGCTTCAGAATCCTTGAACTGATGTTCCATCTCACTTGGGGTATATAAAGGATTCGTATTTACAACTGTAAGTCCTGCTCTTAAAGCCCCAAACATGGCAATTGGATACTGGAGTAAATTTGGCATTTGAAGTGCAATTTTATCTCCGGCAACTAAACCCAGTTCATTCTGCAGATAAGCGGCAAAATCTCTGGACAGTTTATCCATTTCTGCAAAAGTGAATACTTTGCCCATATTCTCAAAAGCAGGCTTTTCAGCATATTTTTTAAATGATTCTTCAATTAGGTGAGTCAAACTGCTGTATTCATCGGGGTTTATTTCAGATGGCACTCCATCAGGGTAGTGATCCAACCAGGGATATTTACTCATGGGTTATTGTCTAGTTTACGTTAAGATTAGTCAAATATTAATTATTGTGCCTTTAAAAGTAATATCGGATCAAGAGAAATAAAAAAAGAATGTTGGTAAGTGGTAAACAGAACAAAAAAAAGGTCGTTGCACCCCTACAACGACCCATTCAAATAAACAACATTAACCCAAAAATGATCGCTGTAGGAGAAGGATTCGAACCTCCACGAAGCGGTTAGACCTGAAATCACCATAAATCAAATTATTGGTTTATCGTGAAAACGGGTTTTATTCCTTACCTCCACCCCCGAGACAGGAGGGCATGTCTGCCAATTTCATCACCCTACAGTATATAATCTGAGGTTTCGTTTAACCCCTTTGATGATTCAAAAGTAATGATTCAGTTATTTCTTTAAAAATATTCCAATAAATTTGCTAAAAATTTATATTCTAACTAAAATTACATCTAATTAATTCAATCATTCGCAAATTTAACCTTTAGAGATGAGTAAAAATTATGAAATTGATAACGTGGATTTGAAAATCCTCAACATTTTAATGGAAGATGCAAAGATTCCATATACAGAAGTTGCAAAAAAAGTATTCGTTTCCGGAGGTACTGTCCATGTTCGAATGAAAAAATTGGAAGAAATGGGTGTTGTAAATGGCACCACTTTAAAAATGGACTATTCCAAATTAGGGTATGATATCACCTGCTTTATGGGTATATACCTTGAAAAAAGTTCATTATATGATAAGGTAGTTGCTAAACTTAAAGAAGTACCTGAAATCGTTAAAATTCACTACACTACTGGTAATTACAATATCTTTTTAAAAATCCACTGTAGAGATACGAAACACCTCAAAGATGTATTACACGACAAAATTCAGAAGATAGAAGGAATTGAAAGAACCGAAACTTTGATCTCTCTGGAAGAAAGTCTAAATAGACATTTAGCATTTATTTAAAAAAACTATCAATTTTCAGAAACCTTTAGGGGGACTTATTGATTCTTATTTAGAATAAATATAAATAAGTGTTTAATTTGCACTTATAAATATACTAATTAGAAATCTAATGAGTAACGACGATCAAATATTAGAGGAATTTACCTCCAAAGAATATGAACATGGATGGCACGTAGATTTTGAAGCTGATGAAGCTCCAAAAGGCCTGAATGAAGATATAATCAGATTTATCTCTGCAAAAAAAAATGAGCCTGAATGGTTGCTGGAGTGGAGATTAAAATCATACCGATTATGGACTGAAATGAAAGAGCCAAAATGGCCAAATGTCAATTACAAACCTATTGACTATCAGGACATAAAATATTATTCCGCTCCAAAACAAAAAAAACAGCCTAAAAGTCTGGATGAAGTAGATCCAGAATTACTCAAAACTTTTGAAAGATTAGGAATCTCCTTACAGGAGCAAAAAAGACTTACGGGTGTAGCTGTGGACGCTGTAATAGATTCAGTTTCAGTTGCTACGACCTTTAAAGAAACTTTATCTGAACTCGGTATTATATTTTGTTCTTTCAGTGAGGCAGTGCAGGAACACCCTGAATTAATCAAAAAATACTTAGGCTCAGTGGTACCTCCAAATGATAACTATTTCGCAGCCTTAAATTCAGCAGTTTTTTCTGATGGATCATTTTGCTACATTCCTAAAGGTGTAAGATGTCCAATGGAGCTTTCAACTTACTTTAGAATCAATGCAGCAAATACAGGTCAGTTTGAAAGAACCCTTATAGTAGCAGAGGATGATTCCTATGTTAGTTACCTGGAAGGTTGTACTGCACCAATGCGAGATGAGAATCAATTACACGCTGCGGTTGTTGAAATTTATGCTGCAAAAAATGCTGAAGTAAAATATTCAACGGTACAAAACTGGTACCCGGGTGATAAAAATGGGAAAGGTGGAATTTATAATTTCGTGACTAAAAGAGGACTTTGTGCAGGAGATTATTCAAAAATCTCATGGACTCAGGTTGAAACAGGTTCAGCAATTACCTGGAAATACCCTTCTTGTGTTCTTAAAGGTGATAATTCAAATGGAGAGTTTTATTCTGTCGCGGTTACCAATAATATGCAACAGGCTGATACCGGAACTAAAATGATCCATATAGGGAAAAACACACGTTCCAGAATAGTATCAAAAGGTATTTCTGCAGGTAAATCTCAAAACAGCTATCGTGGACAGGTTCACATCATGAAAAGAGCGGAAAACGCGAGAAACTTCTCACAATGTGATTCACTATTGATGGGAGATAAATGTGGTGCACACACATTTCCGTATATAGATGCTGAAAACAAAACTGCTCAAATCGAACATGAGGCTACTACTTCAAAAATTGGTGAAGATCAGATATTCTATTGCATGCAAAGAGGAATGGATGAAGAAAGTGCAGTTGCCTTGATTGTAAACGGGTTTGCAAAAGAAGTAATGAATAAGCTTCCAATGGAGTTTGCTGTAGAAGCTCAGAAACTTCTTGCACTTACTCTTGAAGGAAGTGTCGGGTAATTTTAGATATCACACCATACTTAAAGATTAGATTTAAAAAGACTTACAACAGACTGAAAATGTTAGAGATAAAAAATTTACACGCCAGCATAGAAGATAAAGAAATACTAAGAGGTATCAACCTTGAAGTTAAAGCTGGAGAAGTTCATGCTATAATGGGTCCAAATGGTTCCGGAAAAAGTACATTAGCATCAGTTTTAGCAGGAAAAGAAGATTATGAGGTTACTAAAGGAGAAGTAAGTTACTTTGGTAAAGATCTTCTAGAAATGTCAGTTGAGGATAGAAGCCGTGAAGGTATTTTCATTGCTTTTCAATATCCGGTAGAAATTCCTGGAGTTACCACCACTAACTTTCTTAAAACAGCTATCAATCAAATAAGAGAATATAGAGAAGAAAAGCCGCTAGATGCAGTATCCTTTCTTAAAGTGATGAAGGAAAAAATGAAGCTTGTGGATATGGATCAGTCTCTGCTAAGCAGAGCCTTAAATGAAGGTTTTTCAGGTGGTGAAAAGAAAAGAAATGAAATTTTTCAGATGGCTATGCTAGAACCCAAACTAGCGATTCTTGATGAAACAGATAGTGGATTGGATATAGATGCACTTAAAATAGTTGCTAATGGAGTTAACTCTTTAAAATCACCCGAAAATGCAACAATTGTTGTTACTCACTACCAAAGACTTCTAGATTATATAGTACCAGATTTTGTACATGTTTTATACAAAGGACAAATAGTTAAATCAGGAGATAAAACACTTGCACTTGAGCTGGAAGAAAAAGGATACGATTGGATTAAAGAAGAAGTAGTAGCATGACAGACGTTATTGATATAAACTACGATAATCAATTGGTTCAGGCACTTTCAGGACTTGAAATTAAAGATAAGGATGCTTTAGATCAGTTCCTTTATTTTGGTTTACCAACCAAAAAAAATGAGGAATATAAATACACTGATATTGCTAAGTTTATTAGTGCTTCTATTGACCCGGATCAACTAAAAAATGAACCTGGACAATATAATTCAGATGATTTAAAATCTCATTTTTATTCTGAAGAAGGTTTTCACCTGGTATTTATTAACGGTGAATTGGACCTTTCAAATTCTGTTTTGTTAAATGATGAAATCAGGATAGAAAAAGGTTCAAAACAGAGCTTTTCGCATTCAAAAATGCACAAAGATGTTTGGTCACAGCTGAATAAAGGAATTGGTCAGGAGTCCTTAATTATTAGTGTACCTAAAAATATCGTTTCAAAACCGGTTTTCATATACCAGTTTTACAGCAATCAAACTCATGTCATAGTTTCACCGTCAATTTATATAAAGGCTGAAACCGGATCAAAAATTGATATTGCTGAAAAAACTATCATTGATGAGGAGAATAATAATACCCTTTCAAATAAAATTTATTGTGTTGATGTAGAGGCTAATGCATCAGTAAACATCACAACGGTTCAAAATTATGAACCTAGTTTACTGGAATTAAACAACATATTTGCTAACCAGGCAAAGGATAGTAGATTTTATTCCAATGTATTTACATTCAAAGGAAAGTTAATTAGAAACAATATTTATCTTGATTTGCTCGCTGAGAATTGTGAGTCTCATATGCATGGTATCTATCTTTTGAATGGCAAATCTCATGTAGACAATCACACCACAGTTGACCATACATTACCTAATTGTATGAGTAATGAATTGTACAAAGGGATAGTTGATGAGAAATCAACGGCTGTTTTTAATGGTAAAATCTATGTGAGACCAGGCGCTCAGCAAACTAATGCCTATCAGACAAATAACAATATAATCCTTGCAGACACTGCGACTATTCACACAAAACCTCAGCTTGAAATATGGGCTGATGATGTAAAATGTTCGCATGGCTGTACGATTGGTCAATTAGACGAGGATGCAATATTTTACCTTAGAGCAAGAGGAATTGATAGTAAAATGGCTAAAGCAATGATGTTAGTTGCATTCGCTG
>CAYTFO010000105.1:0-12737 GCA_964437135.1 uncultured Roseivirgaceae bacterium
ATCAGAATCTTTATCGGACATGAAGTACTGAATTTTTAGTTTAGGAGTATTCAATTCTGAAGTTCTTGAAATTCCTTCTTTCTTAGCTATCAATGCACCTTCCTTAACATAAACAGGAATATCCTCCAGGTCAAGTTCATCTTCTATCCACACCCCTCCTTCATATTTTTTATTATCCCACATTCCATACCAGGTTCCTTCAGGCAGATATGTAGATTTTGTTTCCTGGCCCGGATACAATACAGGTGAAACCAAAATATCATTACCCCACATATATTGATTTAAAACTGTATCAGAGATGTTAGCATTTTCAATAAACATCGGTCTCATCATTGGCATACCCGTTTGCTCATTTTGCCAGGCAAGAGTGTAATTATAAGGAAGCAGGTCATATCTCAATTGTACATAAGGCTTTACAATAGCCTGCACATCATTTTGCCAGTAAACAGGTTCAGGTGGGACCATAGCATCTGCATGAGGTCTAAAAATAGGAGTAAAAGCAGCAAACTGCAGCCATCTAATGTATAATTCCTCATCCGGCCCATCTACCATCGAAAACCCACCAGCATCGGAATGCATGTAACCTAAACCCGAAATTCCCATTCCCAGAAGTATGGGAAGTTGAGCCTGTAAACCACTCCAGCTTCTGCTTATATCTCCTGACCAGGGTATAATATTGTATCTTTGAGTACCTGCAAAGCCTGCCCTTGCTAAATGAAATATTCGTTCGTTCGGATAGTCCGTTTGATATCCCAGGGTCAGCATTTTAGCCCATTCATGCCCGTAAATTCCATGTACTTCATTAGCATCGCCGTTTACATGAATCATGTACGACGGATGTTTTTCAGGTTCACCAAGATCAACCCAAAACCCATCTATTCCTGTTGACCTGAGATTCTTATACTTTTCCCATACCCATGATTTTGCTTCCGGCTTAAAAATGTCCAGCAAACCTGCTTCTCCAAAATAAAAATCTGGAATAGTAGCAGCATTTCCGGTACTGTCAGTAGCTAAAAATCCTTTTTCTGCCAATTCTTCAAAATTTCCTGATTTCAATGTAAAAAAGGGTTCTGAAACTGATATTACACGTATCTCTTTTTCATGAAAGCCATCGATCATCTCTTTTGGATCAGGCCATTTTTCCAAATCCCAATCCAGTCTTCCCATTTGTCCATCTTCAAGCTCAGGACCGAACCAATAAATATCCAAAATCACTGCATCAATAGGGTAATCAGACTTTAATGCTTTGTCCACACTTTTTTCTGCTTCCTCCCTTGAACGGTATCCAAACCTTGAATGAAGATTTCCCAACGCCCAAAGTGGAACTAATTGCTGCTTTCCTGTCAATTCGGTGTACTCATTTATGAGATTTTCATAATTACTCCCATTTATAAAATAATATGAAGTATTTCCACCCAGACTTTTAAATTCAAGTTTATCATCTTCTGAATCCCCTATATCAAACCAGGATTGGGCTGGATTATCAATGAGTAACATGTATTGTTTCGAACTGTAAATATGTGGGATGTTATAATTAATCTCGGTTGCTCCATTGCTATATCCATATCGAGGCTGATTGTAATTCATGAAGCTATATCCTCTTCTATTTTGAGGGATTGCTCTGCTTCCCGTTCCATATATTGCTTCATCTTTTTGAAGGTTGAATGAAAGTAAAACTGTATCAGCATTTGTGTAGAATCCGATTCTTTGTGACAATTTGGAACCAGCTTTTCTATCTTGAAATTCAATATTGAAAGGCTCTGATTCTACTATTACTCGTACCGAATCAGTATCGAGAAATACATTAGTTCCATCTTCTGATATACTAAATGGAATCGCCGAAATACTAGCTTTTGGACCATGTATTTGATCACCATTGACTTCATCATTTTTGTAGTTTACACGAATAACCTGGTCAGTAATTGCAGAAATCTCATAAACACCCTCATTTGTATTGAATTGAATTATCTCTCCTACTTTAGTGTACTTTTCATCCTGACTTTTACAGCTGGAAAAAAGTAAAACGCCAAATATTATGAGAGATAAAAAATTGAAATACCGATTCATTATAATTTATGTTTAGTTCGAAAATAAATGAATAATTAGATATTCACCAGACACAGAATGTTTATCTGTCGTACATTGTAGAATGAGATTATTTATCTAAATATCATGTTAAAATTGAAGTTACTTTCAATAGGTCAGCTTCAATTGATAATAATGGAAGCCCAAATTAAAGGCCAACTGTAAAATAATAAGCAACTTAAGACTTCAATGGTCACCAATTTTGAGGATAACTGCTTAAGTCCAAATTCCAGAGATAAGGCATTACGTAATAAATAAACAGGAAAAGAAGCAAAGAAGAAATAAGGTTCATCCACAATCCTGTCCTTACCATTTGGGGAATAGTTAATGCCCCTGAACTAAAAACTATAGCATTTGGAGGGGTGGCAACGGGAAGCATAAAAGCACAGGATGCTGCCATACATGCTCCCACCATCAGCCCAAAAGGATGAACCTGCAAAGAAATAGCCAATGCTCCCAGTATTGGTAATAAAACTGAAGCAGTAGCAACATTTGAAGTTATTTCCGTAAAAAAATTTACTAATATTATAATGATCAAAAGCATCATCCAGAGCGGTAAAAACTCAAGAGTTGTCAAACGATTCCCAAACCATTCTGCAAGGCCAGAGGACTGAAAGGCTGAAGCAATGGTTATGCCTGCTCCAAATAAAAGAAGAATTCCCCATGGTAGTTTTTCAGCTGTTTTCCAGTCCATCAAAAAACCTTTGCTACTTCCAGCAGGAATTATAAAAAGCAATAATGATCCAAGTATCGCTATTGAAGTATCGTTGATTCCAGGAACAAATTTCTGCAAAACAAATGACCTAATGATCCAGCAAACTGCTACCAACACAAATATTATGAGTACTCTTTTCTCAGGTGTACTTATTTTTCCCAAGTCTTTCAACTGATCCTGAATTTCGTCTCTGGCTTGACTACTTCCTTTTACATTTAACTTAAACGCCACTTTTGCCAGATAATACCAACCCAGCGTCATAAGTAATACAGTAAAAGGAAACCCAAACACAAACCATTCATCAAAAGATATGGATTTGTTGTAGATCTCTCCTACTACTGCAGAAAAAATTGCATTGGTTGGAGTTCCAATCAAAGTAGCCATACCACCTATAGAAGCTGAATAAGCTATTGCCAACATTAATGCTTTTTCAAACTTTCTAATCTCATCTTTGTCATCATAGAAGTCCTTCATTTTAGAAGCGATGGCCAGGCCAATTGGAAGCATCATAAGAGCTGTAGCCGTATTGGAGATCCACATCGAAAGTAGTCCTGTAGCTACCATAAAACCTAAAATGATTTTCTCAGAATTGGTTCCAATTTTAGAGATAATTGTAAGGGCAATTCTTTGGTGTAAATTCCATTTTTCTATCGCAAGAGCAACAATAAAACCACCTAAATACAAAACTACAATTGGGCTAAAATAGGTTGTAGTAGTTTCCTTAGCCGAAAGTAAGTCCAGGGTCGGAAAAAGAAATATAGGAAGCAATGAAGTTGCCGCAATAGGTATCGCTTCAGAAATCCACCATATAGCTATCCATACAGTAGAAGCAAGCACCAATCTTGACTCAAAATTTATTTCAGGAAGAGGAACAACAAGGAATAGCACAAATGCTATGGGTCCGGCAAATAATGAAATCAGTTGTCTCTTACTCATTCAGCTCCTGTTGAGCTCTCAAATATAGTAATTTGAATCACAAAGAATTGATTCCTGACTTACAGGATGTTTTCATTATTCTTTCCAGAGGTATATCTGCTTTGATCGATAACTAAAATAATAATCAAAAGAGCGATGCCGATAATTGAAACTAACATAACGATTCTAATTTAGTGTTGTATAAAATTAAGAATGTTACAATAGTTTACCTATACCCAAAATATGGTATTTTGTTGCAAAAAAAGGGTATTTAAGAGGATTTTCACTTTCAAAATCATTGATTTTGAGAGATTTGGCGTTTTTATCTGGTTTTAAAATTCACTAAATTTAATCTGAAAGAATATCAATAACAGCCTTATGAAAAATGCTAAGGTTCTACTTTTTGTTTTTATTGTGATAATTCTGAGTAACCTTTTTCTTTCCAAACACCTTGAGCGCTTAAATAACAGGGTATTGAAAAGTCAACACTCTTCAATTGCAATAGAAAAGTAGAAATTGAAAATTCCAGTATCAAATAAGGTCTTTTGAATAAGACCATGGAAATGTAATCTCTAAGATTTAATGGATTTTTTCAGCCTTATGATTTGAATATTGTTAACAACAAATTCTACAAGCATTAGACCACTTAGAAATAAGAGTAAATTACGACCATAATAAGGTAAATCTGAAAAATATCTTACCCAGCCCATTTCTTTGAGAAGCATCAATGATTCATTGATATTTATGGACAGCACAATAACTGCTATGATGGTTAATAAATAAATCGGATAAAATATTGCTCTAAACTTTTTCATTGCGGTAGCTCTTATTTCACTTTAAATATACGAGAAAGCTTAAAGTTCGGATAAAAAATAAAAGTGAAACAGGGTAAAATCAGTTTGAACACGAAATATTCCAACATCAATACTATTGTCGATATAGACAATATTCATTCATAAATATTCTTTGAGGAGAGTCTGGATAAACAATTTCTTTGATCACTTCATATTGTTCTTCTGATATGTAATATGTATTATAGGCTTCAACCTCAATATCATTATACATTTCATTCTGTAAGGTAACCATGTCAATTTCATCAGGGCAATACTCAGCCATATTCAGCACTTTTCCATTTGCAAATAGATTGTCATTTTCTATATACTCTACTCTTACAGCCATTCTTGTAGAAGGGTCATTATTATATTGATAAAGAAAAACATAGCTTAGATCAAATTCTTTTCTGATCCTCATTTCAACATCCTCATATATCATTTCATTACTGGCCGGATCGAGAAAGCTCAAATATCCAAACCAGGGTTCACCTGTCAACTGGTTTAAATGATCATCTACCAACCCTTTCGTCGAAATACAAATAAGCCCAATAAAGAAGATAAATGATGTTCTTTTCATCGAATGATAATTTCCCACAAAACTAGTTTTAATTTTTAAAACTTATAACTGGTCGTACTCGGTTGTGTCATTCGTCTGGGATTTCTTAAAGTGAAAAGCTTTTTCGGAAAATCTCATTGAACAAACAACCGTCATTTCCTGAATTCCTATAGGGAATTCCAAGAGAATCCCTTGAAAAAAAGTAACGCTAATAATTTTGAAATCCCCTTAGGATTGCCTCCCTTTAATCCGACCTTCCTCTACCCTGGTGCAGGGGGAATGACGTACTAAAATTTAAATCCAAAACCAATTTACAAGAATATAAGAACACCATTACACCTGTATACCAGTTTACCCGACTGAAGAATGAAGGCGGGAATACTAGCACACCAGCACACCAGTTTATCCCCCGAAGCTTTAGCGAAGGAGGGCACACCATGAATCCAATCACTCATTCCTCAAGGACTCCACAGGATTGGAAGTAGCAGCCCGTCTTGCCTGATCTGAAACAACAATAACTGCAAAAATCAATGCAAGCAAACCAACGACCGGGAATATCCAAAAACTGATGTCTATCCTTAATGTATACCTATCTAAATATTTATCAAGCAAATACCAGGCAATAGGTGTCGCTATTATGAAAGAAATTGTAACCAATTTTGCAAACTGTGTGGTTAAAAGACCCATAAGGTTTAGGACAGACGCACCCAATACTTTTCGTATCCCAATTTCTTTTGTTCGCTGTTGTGCCGTAAAAGATGCAAGCCCAAAAAGACCAAGTCCGGTAATAAACAATGCCAAACCTGCAAATATTGTTGCCAGTCTTTTTGTAAGCGTTATTTGAGTGAACTTTTGTTGAAATTCCTGATCTGCAAAAGTGTACTCAAATGGATACGCTGGGTTATGTTTTTCAAAAATCGTCTGAACTGTTGAAAGACTTGCCTGTAAATTATCTGTTTGCTTGAGTCTAAATGTTATGGATCCTATCCACTCAGGATCAACAATCATGAACAATGGACGTATTTCTTCATAAGGGGACCCCATAATTGTATTATCAATAACCCCGATCAATTGTCTTTTATCCCCCCATAAACCAAGTTTTGTATTTAATGGATCCTCAAGTTCCATCAGATCCAATGCTGCTTTATTAATAATGATAGCGTTGCTATCAGAAGCAAACTCTTTCGAAAAATCCCTTCCCTGCAACATCTTAATGCCCATTGTTTTAGCATAATCGTAATCGGTAGCGATAGTAACAAAAAGCACTCTCAACTGCTCCGGTTTACCGGGCCAGTCAACAAAGTTATTTGAGTTGACATCTGTGATTCGGCTATTAGATCTTGTTACTGCTTCTACCACTCCTGATTGTAGTAATTCGGTTTTAAGTATATCATAATTGTCAGAAAGGTCTTCTGTATTCCAAACGCTTATTAGGTTATCCTGATCATATCCAAGTTTTCGATTCTGAACCATATTTATTTGCTGGACTATGACGAATGTTCCAGCGATCAATACTATTGCAAATCCAAATTGTAAAACAACCAGTATCTGTCTTGGCAGTGAAGCCTTTTTACCTACAGAAAAAGTGCCCTTTAAAGTGCGAACCGGATTAAAAGAAGACAAATAAAACGCAGGGTAGCTCCCGGAGACGACTCCTGTTATCAAAATGATAATCAAACTGAAAATCCAGAATTCAGGTAGAGTAAAATCTAAAACAAGTTGTTTATCGACGAGATTATTGTAAGAGGGCAAAAGAAGTAATGATGATACGATCGCCAGCAGATAAGCTATTATGGCAATAAAAACGGACTCGCTTAAAAACTGTGAGATGAGTAGATATCGATTGGAACCCAAACTTTTTCGTATCCCAACTTCACGAGCTCTTTTTTCAGAACGGGCAGTTGCCAGGTTCATAAAGTTGATACATGCAATGAAAAGAATAAAAACTGCAATGACCGTAAACAATCTTACATATTCAATCATTCCACCTGCGATCTTTCCATCTTCAAAATGAGTATATAGACGCCATTTCAATAGTGGATGCAAAAAGAAGTATTTTTCGATATCATCAAGATCTTCCCCTCGGTTCTGTAACATATTTTCGATGGCTGCAACTGTCTCTCTTTCTTTATTTTCATCATGAAGTAAAAGAAAAACCTGAAAGGAATAATTTCCCCAATTGGTTTTATTATCACGCACCCATTGCTGTTTTGATTCTCTGTAGGCCCATGGAACAATAAATTGAAAATCAAGTGAAGAATTACCAGGAATATCTTCCAGAATACCGGTTACTTTCAATGGGTCCTGATCGTCTAAAGTGACTGTTTGACCTATAGGATTCTCTTCATTAAAAAGCATTTTGGCTAATTTGTCCGTGATTACTATTGACCTTGGCTCATCCAGGACAGTCTCGGGGTCTCCATAAATAAACGGGTAATCAAACATTTCAAAAAACTCTTTAGAAGCATAGTATCCCCGAATTGTTAGCTTTTTTTCTCCCGCAGTAAGAAGTTTTCGTCCACCCCATCCCATTACACAACTTTCTTTTATGTTGCTATCTGCATCTTTCATGGCTTCATAAGTAGGGAGGGGAACACTATTCCAGGTATTTATCTTTCCGTCAAACTCTGCATTCAACCAGACCTGATAAAGTCGTTTAGAATTCCCCAGAAATTTATCATAGTTGAGTTCATCGTGTACCCACAGTAAAATGAGTATGGCAGCCGTTAAACCTACTGTCAGACCTAGAATATTTATAACCGAATAGAGCTTTTGCCTTCCGAGATTTCGGATGGCAATGATAAAAAAGTTCCTGACCATGAGTTTTTGAGTTTATTAATTAGACTGCAAAAATGAGGTCGAGGTTGCATGATAATTTAAATATTTCTTTTAAAGCTTTTTGTGATAGACCTAAGATTGATAAATGGGGATTTGAAATACTTGTAGGAAGCCTAAAACCCATGTAGGAAGCTTAAATCCCGTGTATGCACTCTCGCATACCCTGTATAAAAGCCCCATATACCCTGTTGGAAGCTTCCAGGTCTATGTAGGAAGCATCCAACCCCTTGTAGAAAGCATCCAACCCTTTGTAGGAAACGGTGAATGCCCTGTATGAAACCTATCCTGGCTTGTTTGAAAGCATATCGTGCTGTCTGGTGTGTAATGTCCTAAAATAGGGGTTCTGATAGTGTAACTCTAAAATATTAGAATGAACACATTGAGCGAGATGCTAAGACCAGTTTAGGAATCTTCTTATATCAAGAGATTCCCTTAGAATTTTCTACGCTGCGTTTCGTAAATTCAGGCCTGCCTGCTGGCAAAGGCAGGGAATGACGTATTTTTCACGCAGTCAAATTTAATAACTGACATCTGTTAAATATATATTCTAAAATCTAATTTCTAATTTCTAAAGTCTAGGTTTTAGTACCCCTTATTAATTCCTTTCTCAATCGCGGGTATTCCTTCGGCCATCCACTCAGGCATAGGAGTACCCATCAGATAATGATCAAAGAAATGCTGCATTCGTATTTGAAAATCAACAATATTTTCTCTCTTCGTCGGCCAGTGCGGTTCTTTGTTGTAATTCAACATCCAGGCGGGTTTTCCGAGTCTTCTCAATCCTACAAAAAACTCAATACCCTGATACCATGGTACTGCGCCGTCTTCATCATTGTGCATGATCAATACCGGCGTATTTACTTTATCTAAAAAGAACAAAGGTGAATTCTCCATATACCGCAACGGATAATCCCAAATGGTTCCTCCTATCCTACTTTGTGTTCTTTCATATTGAAACATTCTACTTAATCCGGTTCCCCATCTGATCCCGCCATATGCACTAAACATATTTACAACAGGCGCTCCAGATTCAGCACAGGCAAACATATCTGTTCTGGTGATCAAATAAGCCGTTTGATATCCACCCCAACTATGACCCTGAATACCAATGCGATCTTCATCTATGTAGCCCTGCTTAACTATCTCAGTAATTCCAGGCATGATTGAATTATAACAGCTTGGTCCAGGATATCCATCCCTATACACTATATCCGGAATAAAGATGATGTAACCTCTGCTGGCATAGTAATTAGGGTTAATAATCGATCTGTGAGGAAAAGCAGCCCGGTGCTGATGAAGGTTATTAGCATTTCGTTCATAGAAATACACAATCATTGGATACTTTTTGGAAGCATCAAAATCTTCTGGTTTATACAACAATCCCTCAAGTTCTTCACCCTCAAGACTTACCCAGTTTACCAATTCAACTGTACTCCAGTTGTATTCAGTTTGCTGAGGATTAGCTATACTCAATTTAGTTTCATTTCCAAATCCTAGATCATTGGCAATAAGGTCAGGGAAAACCGAATTATTTGATTTGGTGTAAAGTACAGCATTTGTGTTTTTCGCTTTGCGTAACTGGTCGAATGAATAACCTTCTTTGATCAGGACCTCAGGTTGTTTGGTTCCATTCAACCGAGCAAATCCCTCCGACTTGTCAGTTTCGTCAAATAAATGCATTGTCGCATTTTTTATATAAATCACAGGGTTTTCCATATCCAGAATTCTTACTCTGTGAATTAGTTTCTTATCTCTTCCATTCGTAAGGTTGACAGGATTAAATGGATTTGAAGGATCAACCTGCCAGATATCATAACGATCATAAATAAGAACATACTTATCATCCTTTGTCCAGCCAGCTATACCGTAATCACCAGGATAATCCGGATGATCATCCAGCTCATCGGCAACAGAAAAAGGAATGTTTTCGGAAATATTCTTTATTTCACCGCTGGAAATCCGGTAACTAAACCAGGCTGTATCCTCTACATTATACCAAACGAAATAATTACCAAACAATGAAACACTGGCATCAACCCTCACACCTTCAATGATCATTTTTCGTTCACCAGTATTCCCATTGATGTGAAAAAGATCAGAACGAGGCGGGTAGCCATCCCAGGATACATTTTTGTAGTATTTTTCATTGTGTAAACCCAAAATATTTTCAACCCTGTTTCTATTTCTGTAATCAGCAAATTGCAATTGAGGTACTTCTTCATTCGCCAGTTGCACGAACTTGTCTTTATTTATATGATAAACCATCAGGTGATTTCTTTGCTCGTCATTTTTACGTTGATTTTCCTGTTGGGTCATCAATCGCTCATCCTGATAATGCCAGATTTCGACCTGTATGATTTCATCTTCAAGTAATGAGGTATCCTGAACTACCGGTTCAGGAGATGTTCCAAAATAGAGCTTAGAACCATCCTCAGAAAAGAATATATTTCCGTGTTTACTTACTATCCAGTTGTTTTCAAGACCTTCCTTGTCCAGTTTGAATTCCGCAGAATCCATCCCGGATTTCCAGTAATTCAATTTATAATTTCGCACCAATGCCTTCGTAGTATCATCATCCAGCAAAAATGCTACCTGCTCCCCATCTCCTGAAATAGCATATTGTTCGTATTTTCGATCCCCGGTCCTAAGTCTGGTTAGTTCATCATTTTCGATATCCAGGTGATACACACCTTGCTCAAAAGTTGAATCTTTGCCGGTGGATTCAAACAATAATGCAGCACCTTTTTTAGCAAATATATAATTGGTCACATACGGAAAAGTGTCGTTTTTCGAAGTCGCCAACTCATTCAATATCAAATGATAGCCATTATCCTTGTTTACCTTTTTAGCTTTCTTTTTATCATTTTTAGTCGAGTCGTTTTCATTTTCTGACTCTCTGATTTCATCCAGTCGGTACGCAAAATAACCCGACCACTCTTCAGGTACCTTAAAGTCTTTTACAGGACTGATTTTTGAAATAGAGGAATTCGCAATAGAAAAAATTCCCAGTGAATCCTGAGGCATTTTGTCCTTATCAGTTTTGACCCTTTTTAATGCTCTCACTTCCTCATAGGCCGGGCTAATTCTGAAAATCACATAATTTTCATCCCATGAAATTCTTGAATCTGCTGCTCTATTATATTTAAGTAATTCCTTACCCTCTGAAGAATTTATAAAAAGTGTAGGATCACCCGCACCCGGTTCAAGATGGTAGCTTGTTATGCTCCCCTCTGATGAAAACTGAACTCCTCTTATTCTATTCCAGGTATCGTAGTCAGTAATAGAAAGGGCTTTTTTTGATTGCGCAAATGATTCGAAACAAAATAGTTGAATAACTAAAAAAGATAGTAGTATCCTCATTTTTATGACATTTTGTTATTTCTGGTAATTTAATGAATTGATATTTGAGAGAAATTTAGGTTTCCATAAACGCAAAAACATCAGTTTAAATGGAAAACTGATTTTTTTGGATTATTTGAGGCTATCGGAGATCTTTTAATTCCCCCCTTCCACTCTATCTAATTTTTCATCCTCTGGTTTTTTAGTTTGTTGAGCTACCAGTATTTCTACTGCTTTTTGCAATTGCTCATCAACTCCCGAAATGAGTTTTTCATAGCTATTTTTAACCTTCACATCTGGTTCCAATTGCTTATTTTCCAGAAAATCCCCTTCTATATCAAGCATACCCACCTGAGGAATACCAAAGACAAGTGTTCTGTCTATTTGTCTTTCCCACCAAACTGCCGTTCCGGTCCCGGGTACAGGCATTCCCACCATGGTTCCCAGTCCCTGAACATTATAAGCATAAGGGAACATATGTGCATCAGAATAATTGCTCTCACCAATCAATAAGGCAGTAGGTTTGGTCCATTTTCGTTGAGGTTCAAATCCTATCTTCTGTCCTCTTGGAACCATTTCAATATATTTCTTTCCACTTAGGAAGGTAGCAAGATCATCATGTAACCAACCACCACCATTTGATCGTGTATCAACTATCAAAGATTCCTTATTAGCATTTCTTCCAAGTACCTCTTCAAAAACAGTGCGGTATGAACCATCATTCATTCCCCTAACATGGACATATCCAACTTTACCACCGGAAGCTTCTTCCACTTCTTTTCGTCTGTTATCAACCCACCTCTCATAAAGCAGGTTATACTCAGCTCCTCTGCTAATTGGCTTTACTACTTCTTCCCATCTCTTTTTAGATGTCGGGTTATATAGGCTCAATAATACATTATCACCTGTTTTTCTGTTGAGATACTGATTGAAATTCACATCCATTCCCAGAGAGTTACCATCAATTTTTTCAATAATATCTCCTGCCTTAACTTCCAGTTCAGCTCTATCAAGTGGACCACCATTGATTATTTCCGTAATCAAAATTCCATTCGTTTTTGAATCATCAAACAGAATACCCAGAGAGGAAGTATTATCTTGATTTTCCTGATCAGGAGAATATCTTCCTCCGGTATGAGAAGCATTTAATTCACCAAGCATTTCACTAAGCAACTCAGCAAAATCCCAGTTATTGGTGATATGCGGTAAAAATCTGGAATATTCACTTTTGTAAAACTCCCAATCTACTCCATGAAGATCTTTTACATAGAATTTTTCACGAACCTGTCTCCACGCATGATTAAAAATGTAAGTCAGCTCTTCCGATTTTTTCAACTCCATCTCTCCATTAATATTTACTTTCTTTTTATCCCCTGACTTAGCATCTATTTTATGAATACTACCATTTACAACCAAAAATATGTTTTTTCCTTCTTCGTCCATGGTAAGGGAATAC
>CAYTFO010000106.1:0-12575 GCA_964437135.1 uncultured Roseivirgaceae bacterium
GTTGGGAGCACTTCTTTTGGTTATTGCATTTATTATTACAGTTAGTCTGTTGGCTCGAAGCCGAATGAAATATAAGCAGAAGGAACAACTTGAGCTAGAGAAAAATAGAGCAAAAGAAGAACAGATTTCTGCGGTTATATCTTCACAGGAAAAGGAACGTAACAGGTTTAGCAGGGACCTTCATGACACATTTGGGCAATTGATTTCAATCCTGAATCTCAATATTGACAATTTGAAAAAAGAATCTAAAAAATCCTTAGAAGCACGTGAAACAGTCTTTCAGGAGTCTTCTAAAATCCTGGATGATATGTACAAAGAGCTTAAAAATGTTTGTTTTGACCTAATGCCGCAAAGCTTAATGAGAAGTGGACTACAGGCAGCTGTTCAGGAATTTGCAGACAGAATCAATCGTACTAGAAAAGTAAAAGTCTCCGTTGATTTTTTTGGACTTGAAGAAAGACTGGAGGAACTTCAGGAGATTTCTTATTATCGCATTATTCAGGAGTGGGTCAACAATGTTCTAAAATATTCAGATGCCTCGATAATAACTATCCAGTTTTCCATGGATGAAAAGGAGATAGACCTGTTGATAGAAGATAATGGGATGGGATTTGATATAGCGAAGCTCTTAAAAGGAGACGGAAATGGCTGGCGAAATATCCAGTCCAGGGCCAATTTAATTCATGCGTCTGTAGATATTGATTCGGTAGAAGGTAGAAAAAACACTACATTGATTGTGAATACTCCACTTATTAATAGCAAGCAAAAATCAAAAGAGGCGGTTAAACTTTCTTAGAAATCTATGTACTGTCAGGTTTTAAACCTGACAGCACATAGAAATTATTCACCTACTCATACCGCAGTGAATTCACCGGATTTTGATTGACATTTTTTACAAGCAAGCCCAAGACTGTACCAAGAGAAAGTAATAGTATGATCAAAATGGCTGGTCCAACATTAAAAATCGATATGGGTTGGTAATACGCCATTTCGTAGATCCACAAACCATTAATGAAAATGGCCAATGGAACGGCAACAAAAGCAGCCACGACAATCATAAATATAAAACTTCTGCTTAAAACCAAAGCCAGTTGTTTAAAATCTGCACCCAGTACTTTCCTAATTCCAATTTCTTTAGTTTTAGTTTTTAGCTCAAAACTGATCATTCCCAGGAATCCAAGGCTGGTAATGACGATTGCTAACGTTCCAATCAAAGTAAGAATACCCCCCAGATCATAGAAAAATTGATAAAACTCATCCAGTTTTTCATCCAGAAATCCTCCCTGAAAATCCCTGCTTTCATCAAAATCTATCCACTTCGATTCAAATGCTTTTGCGGTTTTTATTGGATCGTTTCCTGAGATTTTAAAGTAAGCAAACTCAAAATCATCCGGTAAAAGACGCAATCCCAAAGGTCGTATGGATTTCATCAAGGGTTCCCAATGATAATCCTTTACTACTCCAACAACTGAAACTCTCATGGAATCTTCAAAAATGAGGACTTCCCCTATTGCTTCTTCCGGAGAACCAAGATTAAGAGTACTTACTGCTTTTTCATTAATCACTATAAATTTTTCGTTCTCCGCTGATACATTTTTCGGGAACCCATTCCCAGCCAGAAGTTGAAGGTCCATGACTTTAAGATAGTCCTGTTCAACAGCAAAATGGTAAATCGTGATATCATCTTCTGCATTTGGATCAGTTTTTACACCTGTGCCATGAGATCTCCCAACTGCAGGATGATGCGACGTGAAACTGACAGCCTCCACTCCGGGAATACTACTAAATTCTGATCTGATGATGTCAGTATCATGTCCCTGCAATTCCATATAGAAAACATTTTCTTCATCAAATCCATAATTGGAATTTACCAGAAAATCTCCCTGATCTTTTATAAGAAATATCGAGATCAATAAGATTATGGAAAAGCCAAACTGAATTCCTGTAAGTATTTTTTTACCTGAAAAGTATTTCCCAAGTCCTTTCTTTCTCCTGATTTTGGTGATTGACCCCTTGAGGGAGGTTATCACATTTATTTTTGAAAGGAATAAAGCAGGCGCAATCCCGGTAAAAACTCCCAAAATGATAGAAAACAAAAAGAAATATGCATACGCACTGACGGTGTCAGCAATCTTTACACCTACCAAACTGAAAATCCAAAGTTCGTTAAACTGTATTACCAATTGCTTGTAGATAATAACTGCACCGACTAGTGAAAGCAGTGCAATAAAAATTGACTCAGTAAGAAACTGAAGGAGAATCTGTCTTTTAGAAGCTCCATTCGATTTCCGAATCCCAATTTCTTTGGCCCGGCTAATGGATTTTGCAATAGATAAGTTTGTGTAGTTGATACTGGCAGTAATGATGACAACCAATCCCAACATTCCAAAAAAGAGTAACATGATTCCGGGAATGGTAAATCCTAGTTCATTACTCATCAGTTTGCCGGGAACAATATCATCCACTCCCTGAAGGTTGAATTCATAACCAGGATGATCCTCGTCTTCTATGTCGATATTTTCGGAGCCAATTTTATTCATCTCCGAGGTGAGCAAAGCGAGATCTGCATCTTCTTTTAGAAGCAGGTAATTGTAGCAGGACCAGATGTGTTCCCATTCATTTACATCACCAATCAAATCTTTGTTTTGCAGGGATTCTATCGTAGAAAGTGATAACAGGGCTTCAAACTGAATATGACTTTTGTCCGCAGGTTTTTCTACGATTCCGGTAACCTTAAAAGAGCCATAACCGGCAAACTCTACCATACTTCCGATCGCATCACCGTCTGGAAAGAATTTAGAAGCTTTATCTTCATCGATCACGATAGAGTAGGGGTTTTGCAATGCAGTTTGAGCATTACCTTCTTTGAGATTAAATCCTAAAACTTCAAAAAATCTTTCATCTGCAAACCAGCTATTTAGTCTTAAGACTTTGTTTGGAGACGTGATTTCTCCTTCTCTACCGGAATTTGCCATGTTGGTATAGTTCCGAACGAAGCTGTAATCCTCTTTTAGTTTTTTTCCAAAGGGTAGAGGAGAGGAAGCATAATTATCTCCGAAAAGTCCTGACTGGCCTTTATATTTTGAAGTGATACGATAAATATTTTCACTTTCCGGATGGAAGTTGTCATATTGAAAATGATCGTAAATAAGTGAAATTAAAACCAGACAAACAGACATACTAAGGGAAAGGCCAACAATATTGATGGCCGTAAATCCCTTGTGCTTGAGCAGGTTTCTCCATGCAACAGTTAAGTAGTTTTTTAGCATTTTATTTTGAGTTTTTTAAAAAGATGCAGTAAACCTTAAAAAGTTGCAATTACTTATTTTCCGTTTCGCGCTTTACGTAGAAAAAATAAGATAAGAATCCAATGGCTACCGATACGGCAAAAATTCCATACGGCAATGGTTCTTCACCATCATATGGCATCAGGTTGATTACAATCAGTCCTATACCTCCAAACAGAACCACAAGTCCCCATTTCAGGGAGGAGTACTTATTGGTCAGGTTACTCTCATTATTGAGAATATTGCTTGCTTTTTCATCAACATGACCTTTTTCGATCAGCCTTTTTCTCAGTTTATAGTCAGCGAGAATCTTAGTGAAAAGGATGATTCCGGTAACCATACTGACGAATACTACGATTGGGATTAAGATATCTTCCATAATTTTTGTATTTTAAGTTCAACACATATGACGAAGACAAATCCTGAAAATGTTGCAGGTCAAGAAAAAATATTTTTTCTGCAACATTTTCAATAGGTGTTTGCGTCAGATTGAAATGAATGGATGACCAAAGGTTAGTACAGGAAGTATTAGAAGGTAAGTCCGATGCATTTAAGGAGCTGATCATAAGATATCAAAGACTGGTTGCTGGAATAGTGTTCAGGTATGTTGATGATGTCAGAGACAGGGAAGAAATAGCTCAGGATATTTTTATCAAAATTCATGAGAAGCTTTCGGGATTCAAGTTCCAGTCAAAGCTGAGTACCTGGATTGCTTCGATTGCATATCGGGAGTCTGTTAGTTTTCTTAGGAAAAAGAAAAAATATATAGAGGATGATCTGGAGAATGTTGCAATTTCTGAAAGTGACAATCTTTTTGAGAAGGAGGATATTAGTGTTTTTTTATACGAAATGATCGATCGCTTACCTGATACCTATGGACTGGTACTCAAACTTTATCATATTGAGGGGTTTTCGTACCCGGAGATAGTAGAAGTACTGGATATGCCGGAAGGAACAGTAAAAAACTATTTATTCCGGGCAAGAAAGAAATTGAAGGATATTTTATTAATTTATGTAGAAAAAGAAAGGTTGCTTTATGACTAGGGGAAAAGATTTAGACGAGCAATTTTCATTTGATCAAAAAGACAAGGAAACCTACAGGCTGCTTTTTGAAAACCTGGATGAAATCAAAAAAGATGAGCTTCCGGAAGGATTTGCAGATAAAGTGATGTTGAAGCTTATGAAAAAGAATGAATCATCAACCGGCAGCTTTGATTTTGTGATGCTTGGTGGAGTGTTATTTATTATCATTTCTATCGTACTGGGACTATTATTCATTTATGGTTTGGAGGGATTTAAGGATTACAGAAATTTCACAACCTGGGCTGTATTTACAGGATTGATAGTAGCTGCTATTCAGTATTTTGATAAAAAACTGGTAGATCAGCGTATCAATATTTCACATTAATTCACCGTATTCACAAAATAAAATACCCTCCCGATGGTATTGAATTAGGAAAAATTCAGAAATAACATTGCTTCAAACTATCATATACCTGAAGCAAGCCGAATGAAATTTGTATCTTTCTGGAAGAAATATGAAGCGGAGAAAAACATGAAGATCTTTTTGACGGATGATCATGCAATTTTGTTGGGTGGATTAGCTAAAATTATCAGCGCAGAAGATGACCTGGAGGTGGTAGGGACTGCTCAGTCTGTCCAGGAGACATTAGACAAATTGACCCGGCTAAGAACAGATCTACTTATCACAGATTATAATCTCCCGGATTCTGATGGGTTGGCATTGGTTCAGGTTGTGAAAAGGAAATACCCAAAAATGAAAATCATTGTCCTGAGCATGCACGATGAGGGACATTTGATCAAAGAAATCCTGAAAGAAGATGTGGACGGTTACATTCTCAAAAAGGACTCTCACAATGAATTGATTTATGCAATCAGGCAGGTAGCAGCGGGCAAAATTTATTTAAGTAATGATGTCAATTCGATGTTGATAAAAGGATTACACGGAAATGAAGAACAAAAACTCCTGACTGCGAGAGAACGTGAAATTCTTAAACTCATAGCAAAAGAGTATACCAATAAACAAATAGCAGAAGAGCTGTTTATATCTGAAAGAACGGTCGAAACTCACAGAAAAAATATCTTTAGAAAGACCGGCACTAATAATCTGGTTGGACTTATCAAGTTTGCTTACGCCAATAATCTGATTTAGTCTTCTACGGGTTTCATGGTATATAAAATCCCGAAAAAAAGGGATTTACTTTCAAATTGATCCCTTACATCTTTGGATAAAAAAAGTCATGAGAAAGATTTTATTAAATATGCTTATGGGAGTTGCTGTATTATTTGCTGCTTCCAACCTTTACGGACAGATTATCCCGGAAAAGAACTATGATGTTACCGGAGTACAAACCAAAGATCTTCCGGACAAACCAAAGAAATTATATCTTAAAAATTTTAAGGTATTCTATCAGATGATTGCGGAAGCGGAGAAAACCAATTATGGAGGAAGACAATTGGGAGGAGGTTCGTACACTGGAGATGCGACCGCAAGACTTGCAGTAGGTGTAGAAGGAATAGAGCCTGAAGACCTTCAATCACTTACAGATGAGATTTATACAAGATATGTGGATAATCTGAAGTCTTTGGGATATGAAATTGTAACTAACGATGACTTAGGAAACCCTGAATTTTTTGAAGATTGGGAAATACTACAAGGACCGAGAATAAATGAAGCTCAGGTAAAAGGAAGTTTGATGGTCGTCCCAAGTGGTTACAGCTACTACGTAAAAGGAGTAAATAAAAAAGGGAAAGAGAAAACTGGTGGTTTTATGGCCGGGGTAACAGGTGATGCAACCGGTTTTGGTTCTGCAATTTATGGACCCGTAGCAAAACTTTCCAAAGATATTGATGATGTAATGGTGGTGGAAGTAGTCATCAATATACCAAGTATCTGGCTGGATCCTAAGACAAAACTTGGGGGTGCTAAAGTAAAAGGAGGACCCTATCTAAGACTTCAAAATGGAAGAGCGACGTATGTATCAGGAGAGTCCAGTAAACCCGGAGCTCCCTATGCAGACACAGGTGTAGAAGTAATTTTAACAAAAGAAGTTCCTATAAATGGAGTTTTCAAATCTGAAGAATTTAAAGCGGTTGCTGATAAATCCAGGACAAGTGTTCCCAGTTATGGTGCTTTTTTTACCGTAGATAATACCACAATGGAATTGACCAATACCATAGAATGTGATGCAGAGATCTATAAAGAAGAGGTAGGTAAAACCATAAATGCTTTTTTAGATCTTTCTCTGGAGAAATTAAAGCTTGGTTTACAGGGAGAGAAAGTGAAATAATAACTACCTAACTTAAGAAAGGACCCCGTGCTTACCTTCATGGTTTTAAGCCGGGGTTTATTATTTTACGGTCGTGATCATCTCAAACAGACTTCCGATTCGTTATATCTTCAGATTAGCAGGATTTAAGGTCTTGCTGGTAACATTGTTTTCTACAATCGTTTATCTCTTAAGCATACCCTATAATGTTGAAATTTCAATAGCGATACCTTCGATGCTGGGTACCGCTATTTCACTTTTACTGGCATTTAAATTATCTCAATCCTATGATAGATGGTGGGAAGCCAGAAAAATCTGGGGAGCGATAGTTAATGACTCGAGATCTTTAATGATTCAGGTAAAAAATTTTATAGCAGAAAGCCCGGAAAAAAACGACTATATCAATAAAATAGTCATGCGGCAAATAGCATTTTGTTATGCATTGGGAGATAGACTCAGAGAAAATGATCCATTAGAGAAAAGCAGAGACTATTTGATTCTTGAGGATGAAAAAGAAATTAGATACCAACATCATTTACCGCTTTTTTTGCTTGAGTTGCATCAAAAGGATATAGCTGAACTAAGAAAAAAGATACTTATCAATGATTTTCAGGAAGTGCGATTGAATGAAACTGTAACCCGGCTTGTGGATTCAATGGGGATGGCAGAAAGAATTAAAAACACAGTTTTTCCACCGCCATACAGGGTTTTTCATGACTTCTTTATTTATCTCTTTTTGATTACGCTTTCTTTCTCCATTACGGAATTAAAAGGAGTATGGCAAATCCTGATTTCCACAGTAGTTTCTGTTCCGTTCTTTTTATTAGAAAGAACAGGTTTTATGCTACAGGATCCTTTCGAAAACAGAACTACCGATATTTCGGTAACGGCTATTGCAGATACGGTCTCTCAGGATTTACTAAGTGGTTTGCCCGAAAATCAGGTTCAGTTTAAACCAAAATCCAAAATATTAAAAAATTTTTATATCAATTAATTCAGTAATTACTGAAAGTGAAAACCTAAGCTAATATAGAACCTGGCGAAATCAAGGTTATTTGCTTTTGAGACAAGAAACTGTATAGGTCCTATTGGGGTAAAACAGGCAAGATTCAAACCTGCTGTGGCCCCCCAGTAAGCTTCTGAGTCGGATTCCTGGTCAAACTCAAAAGCAGTAAAATCAGAAAGGTAATCTCCCAGCCGACCCTGACCAAATATGGCAAGATTTACTGATGGAATTACGTATAAATTTCCAATGGGATTGTACTGAAGATCCATTCTGGTGGTGACTACCTGTGTTACTGGATATTCACCATCTCGGTATCCTGTAAAAAGGACGAACTGATTACCCGGGCGTTGCTCCAGGCCTCCCAGAAAATACCATCTTGGTACAGCATAATCATAATACAAATCATCGTTTGCAATCTGAGTTCCTATGTAAATATTTCCCTGTAAGGTCAATTTTTTATTGAGTTCAAAATTCTGAGTCAAATTTGAATTAATAATAAACGATTGACCCGCAGACGAATCTATATTTTGTAATTGATCGGAATAGAAATTTATTCTGAGTTGATTTGTGAAATTGTATTGAGAAACTATCTGTAATCGTGTGCCTTTTGTAGGGAAGAATCTCTTATTCAGCGTATTTCGATTAAAATATAAACCGACTCCATTTGACGATAATCTATAGTTGTCAAAATAAAAGGTAAGTGAATCTCGGGGGATATTGAGCCTTTGCGCTTTAATTTCCGGAGTTAGTCCATCATCATTTCTGATATACCCAAAAGATAGGGTGTTATTATTTCCAAAGTCCCGATTAATAGAGGCTTGATTTCCTGATAATTGAAATTGAAGCTTCCGAAATCTGTACCATTTAGGTAGCTGTTTTGAACGATAGACTCATAAAAATATTCAAGTCTATACCACCGTAAAGCATTGCTCAAATAACCCTGATGTTGAACTCTTATTTTAGGGTTTTCGGCAGCATCAAGTGTAATTAATGAACGTGAGTTTTTGCCTAAGAGATCTCTAAATGTCCCATTGAGAATTATGCCGGCACCTCTTTCTGTATCATAGTGAATGGATCCTCTCAACATAAAATCGGGTCTCTCTTTTGCATTAAAAACCAATTTACTTAAATCTTTAGACTCAAAAGAACGATAGTGGATAGATTCAAAGAGAGTAGAACCGTAGGTATATCTTAGGTCATCTTCAAATTCAGCTACAGAAAACCGATTTTTTCTATCCAACCCTATTCTTTGCTGAATAAGGTTTTCATGAGGTATTGAAATGCCCTTATAAATTATGGAATCGAAAACAATTTTGGGTTCTTTATAACTTCTCACTAGCTGAGATTTTCCAATAAAAGGAGTTAGAATCGAAACCAGGCTATCCATTTTGGCCTCGACAGCGATTTTGCCCTGCTCAAAGATTAGCGGAGATTTTTTAAAGTCACTGGTAGAATATGTTAGGTTGGGAACATGGTCCAAAAGGAGATCACATAACTCACGATTTTTACGATTTCCAACGTTGGAAGAGATCATAGCGGTTTGAGTTAGAATTTCTACAAAAGAGACCAGTTGCTCCCTGGGTTGCAGACCTCCACTAACGTCGCTTCCAATAATTATAGTTGCACCAAGATCTTTGGCTACATCCACGGGGAAATTATTCAAAACTCCACCGTCAACCAGCAAGGTTCCATCATATTCGACCGGAGTAAAGATTGTAGGAATAGCCATACTGGCACGAATTGCATTAACGATGTCGCCCTTACTTATAACTTTTACTGTACCATTGACAACATCTGTTGCTACAGCCCTAAATGGTATTGGCAGATCATCAAAATCCTGAATATCATTGACTTTTATTGCCAAACTAGTCAATAGCAAATTCAATTCCTGGGATTCAATCAATCCCGACGGAAGCGTTACTTTTCCTTTTTTTATCGGAATATTTAGGCTGTATTTGTCGGTTTCACTGCGCTCAGACGGATTAATATAATTATAGTCTATAGAGTTGGTCAGAATTTTATCCCAGTCTATAGTTTTGGCCAGCATTTCAATACTATCTGCAGGATAGCCCATAGCATATAAACCACCCACTACGCTTCCCATGCTATTTCCAACTATCAGATCTGGAACAACCTGCAATGAGTCGAGCACTTTGAGAAATGGAATATGAGCGACTCCTTTAGCACCCCCGCCACTCAGTACTATTGCCAGTTTCTCTTGTGAGATTGAGGAAAAGGAGAACAAAAGACAAACTAAAAAAAAAATTATGCTTTTTCATCTATCTGAAAAATGGTCTCATGTCGATGTATTTTAGACTACTTCCTTCAACATTTTCGTCCTCTTTACCATTTATAACGACAATAAGTTTTGCTATTTGAGGGTTTTTTCGTACTGCAAATTCTTTTAAGCTTTCGTCTTTTCCCTGCTCGATTCTAATGACAGGTTCTGTTATATTCTTTTTTATTTCCCACGTAAGAGGACTGAAAGTTGCAATAGATTCTTCGATTTTTTCAACCCACATTCTGGAATCTGTCCCGCCTACGATATTTAAGATTACATCATAGGCACTTAATTCTATCCAGGTCGATATGTAATAGTTTTTGCCTGACTTGGTTGTCTCTGTGCTTTCTACTACAGTTGCATTGAAAGAGTTTAATTTGGTCTCTCCTGATTTAATAACTTCAATATTAGGATTCTCAGAGATCATATCTTCATAATCCTGAGCAGCCTGAAAGATCGAGCTGTTATTACCATCAGCACTTAAAATCATAACAGATTTCTTATCCTCAGTTGTTCCGGTAAGTGCTACAGGTGTATTTTGTAACACAAATCCTTCCGGAAATTGAATGGCAAAATCAAGAACAGGATGAACAAAAAAGTTGTCTTCTATTAGACCCTGCTGTGCGTTTTGACCTACTAGTAATCCATCAAGTTTTTCAATGACTGAAATTGGTTTATTATCTGTGCCCTCCAGGTTTTTATATTCTTTTTTGAGTATTTTGACCCTTTTTGAAGTCATAGGATGATCGTCAAAAATATTCTTGGCGGGTTTTACACCTGTTAGCAGATCAACAGTTTCCTGCAATCGGTTGAGGATATTTACAAATTCAACAGGATTGTATCCTGCTTTCGCAGCCAGTTCCATTCCAATTTTATCGGCCTGTTTTTCCTGTTCTCTGTCAAATCCGGAATTGATCGTATTGGAAATGTCTTCTATTGGCATATTAATGATATTACCCACATTAGGAGTTATTAGTCCAATGATATTGCCGGGTATTTGTAGTATTGCAGGAAGAATATTTCGATACATTGTTTTTCTCACGTGATTTTCGGTCACATGAGTGATTTCATGTGCCATGACACAGGCCAGTTCATCTTCTGTTTTCAACAATGCCAGTAACCCTCTGGTAACAAACACATATCCACCGCCTGTTGCAAAAGCATTCGGCTCAACTACATCTACGAGATGATAAGTGAAATCAAGGTCGTTGTTTTCTAACTCTGCTTCGATTTTTTTTCCAACTTTTGTCACTAATGCAAGTAACTCTTCATTATCATAGAATCCCTGCGTATTTTTAATGGTTTCGTAAGTTTTTGCCCCAATATTCTCTTCTAGAGTTTGCTTTTGGGCGATAACATTGCTGGAAAAAGCTGCAATACATAAAACATAAAGAATACTTCTCATTTTCAATATCTTCCTTTCTACATTAAAGAAATTCAACATTTATTTGTAATACAACAATTATCAAATGAAAAAACTTATTGCAATTGCGTTATTATTAGTTTCCTGTGCCAAACCTGAGGCTCCTTACAACCTTATTATTCAAAAAAGTGGTGTAAAAAGTCTTCTAATCGGGATATCTGCATTAAACGATCAGACTGTATGGGCGAGTGGTACAGAAGCTACGATTTTGAGAACAACAGATGGCGGGGAGAATTGGCAATCGTTTATATATGAAGAAGTTGACACGCTCCAGTTTAGAGATATACAGGCGATTGATGAAAACACAGCCATTGTTTTAAGTATTGGTTTAGGTAATTCTTCACAAATATTACGATTTAATAAGGAAAGTGGCTGGCAGCTATTGCATCAGGTAGAGGATGATTCAGGTTTTCTGGATGCCATAGAATTCTGGGATTCAGAGAATGGACTAGCTTATGGAGATGCAATTGATAGTATACCCTACATACTAAAAACCGAAGATGGAGGAGATAATTGGTATAGGATAACAGAAAACCTGCCAAAAGCAGGAAAAGGTGAAGGTGGATTTGCTTCCAGTGGAACAAATATCGAAACAGGTTCTGGGGGTTTCGCCTGGATTGGCACTGGTGCTGGAGGTAATGCAAGGATATTGTTTACACCTGATTATGGAAAAAACTGGAAGGAGTTTAAAACTCCAATGGTAAAAGAAGAGGCAGCAGGGATCACATCGGTTCGTTTTGTTGGGGATGTAGGATTTATCACCGGTGGCGATCTTACTAATCCTGAGTATCAGCAAAACATCACCTTTTATTCTGATACACGAGGTAAACTTTGGATTGATGGAGGTAAACCCAAAACTCAGGGAGCATTCTATGGGAGTGCATTTCAGAAGGTAGGCGATCGATATGTTACGATTATCACTGGGCCAAAGGGTGCTGATATTTCACTTGATATGGGACAAAATTGGGAAAAGATATCCCCACAAAATATGTGGACCTGTGAATTACTTCCATCAGGAAACGGCTGGTTGATGGGAAAAGGAGGGAAGATATTAAAGATAGAAGTGGAGGAGTGAATTGGTGAAATAGGTAAATAGTAAACTGGGGAAATAGAAAGGAAGTAGATCAAAATCAGTCGGTATAGCTTCTTTGAAACCGTAGGTTCGTTAAGCACGTGGATGACGTCGTTCTCTTTCAACTTTTGACTTTTAGGTAAATAATCACGATAAAACCTATAATCCCGAAGGGATGAAATTGTCGTAACTCCAGAATATCCCGGAAATCCTCAA
>CAYTFO010000107.1:0-12228 GCA_964437135.1 uncultured Roseivirgaceae bacterium
TGATCCAACTAATCAATAACACCTACGAATTAAAAAGTAAACCCCGGATATCAGTGGAAATTGAACCTAAATCACTAAGTATCGATCAATCTACCATCATAGGTTTAATCATTCACGAACTGGTAAACAATTGTTATAAATACGCTTTCGCTGACCATGCTGATCCATCTTTATCAATCAAAACTACAAATACTACAGATGGATTACGAATAGAATTGTACGATAATGGACCCGGGGTAATTAACCAACTGGACGAAGGTTTTGGCTGGAAGATTATCAGAGCATGTCTTACTTCCTATGATGGTGAAATTGACTATCAATCTCAAAATGGACTTCATATATCCATTTCACTTAAGCTGCAGTAGTTTGGTTTTAAAAAAGCCCGGTGATAGAAGGGAGTAGGAAGGAAACAGTGAACTAGTTAATGGTAAAATAGTAAATTAGGTAATTGGGAATAATGTGGAGAAAAAGAGAAAGTTAAGCATCATTGAAATAGTGAATTTGTAGAAGACGTAGATTTGTAGTAGTCGTACTACCAGTAGATATCATAGATACCGTAGTTCTCTTTCGACTTTCAACAATCTTATCGCCCTTTTACTTTCGATTTTAGACCGAGAAATTACTGTAAAAATAATAATCCCGAACCCCGAAGGAGTGACAGTCCTTCGTGCCTCAGGCAGGGAAATAGTGAAATAGTAAATTAGGTCATTAGGAATAATGCAGAGAAAAAGAAGGAAGTATAGAATCTTTGAAATTGGAAGTTTCGTAGATCATGTGGAGGCTGTAGTTTTCTTTCGACATTTGACTTTTAGCTTTCGCTCTTTGTAAATAAACTACTTAAAAACCGATAATCCCGAACTCCGAAGGAGGTGACATTCATCCGTACCTCAGGCAGGTAAATAGTGGAAGACGTAGATGCGTGGTAGTCGTAGTATCCGTAGATGACGTAGTTCACTTTCGACCTTCGATTTTTAACTTTCGTCCTTTATAAACACTCCCCATAAAAATTGGTAATCCCGAAGGGATGAAATTCCCGTAACCCAGAATATCCCATTAAACCTCAAACCCCGAAGGGATGACAGTCCTTCGTGCCTCAGGCAGGGAAATAGTAAATTGGTGAAATAGTGTCTTGTCCTAAATTTGGTTTATACAAAATGTCAATGATTTGAAAATGCAATACTTTGTAGACATTACACTTGAGTCTGGTCTAATTCGAAGATAGCCAAATAGACAATTAGACTTTATGAATACACACAATAGCAATTACATCTGCAACTCGCTTTAGCCTGACCACTCCAATGCTATTTCTGTCGTTCGTGAACTCAAAATGTCGTTCGTGAAGAAAATTCTCTTAATAGAAGTAATTATTAGTATTTTCCATAGAACGTCTAATTAACCAAACTATGAAAAGAAACATCTACCTATCTTTTTTGACTGCCATTATATGCTTTTTCGCAAATACATTGTTCGCTCAGACTTATTATCTGGACCGAGATTTTAATGTAGGAACTGGATTTAACGCAAAGACTTCAATTATTGAGCGACAAGCAGACGGAAAGTTGATTGTTGCAGGGGAGTTCACTGAATTTGATGGAACTGCTAGAAATAAGATTGCACGTCTCAACTCAGATGGGACACTCGATAATACATTCGGGGCAGCAACTACATTCACAGGTGAAGCAATATATGCACTCGCAATAGATCTCACTAGTGGAGATATCTATATTGCAAACTCTAGTGCTGATGTAGTGACCAAACTTGATTCTGATGGAGCTACTGATCTTTTATATTCATTTGATGATACTGATTTTGATGGACCTATAAATGCATTGGCAGTAGATTCTAATGGTAAACTTGTAGCAGGTCAGGGTGTAGGAACTTCCGGAATTAAAGCTCGAATCGCCAGATTTAATGCAGATGGAAGTTTAGATAATACTTTCACTGCTGCAGATTTCAATGGTAAATTTCCAGCTAATAACTCTATTTCCAGTTCAACCAAAATAAACGATATTTTTATAGACGGGGACGGCAAGATACTGGTCGCTGGAAACTTTACTTCTTTTGGCGGAGTTGCCGAAGGATTTATCAGGCTCAATACAGACGGTTCAACTGATGAGTCTTTTGATCTTAATTTTTTGCAGGAAGTCATTACTTCTGAAAAATTCGCAATCGCACAGCAGGCTGATGGAAAGTATTTGGTTTCCGGTATTGGCATTAATTCAAATGGAGGCACAACTATTGAAAGGTTTAATGCTGATGGTTCTGTTGATGAGGAAGGTTACAATCCTTTAAGTGCATGTTGCGGTTTTTTCAAACCAACGAATAAGATCCAAGAAATCAATAATGGGATTGTGATTGGAGGATTGGCTTATGGCTTACTTTTGAAAAACAGCGTAGACGGAACAGATACAGATATAGAGCCAGGAGACGGTCACTTTCCGGACCAACAGTTCCAATCGTTGGAAATCGAGGATTTTGTAATTGACGATGAAGATGGGATTATTTCCGTAGGAAACATTGGTAGCTATAACACTACTTCTGTCGGATACATCACAAGGGTGGAGTCATGTGAAACTATTACCATCGATGAAGATTTACCATTTTCTACTACGGGCTGTGCCACAGAGGATAAGCAAATTTCTATTGCTGCGACAGGGACAGGCTTAACTTATCAATGGCAGATCAGGGACTCTTTTGATTTTACAGATGAATTTCGAGACCTGGCAGATGATGCCGCATATAGTGGAACCTCAACCGCGACTTTGACAGTTTTGGATGCAACCACTGACTTAACTGATAATCAATATCGTTGTATCATTTCTGATGGTTCTTGCTCCGTAGTAAGCAGTGAAACCCGACTACAAATAGAAACTGGTCAAACCATTACAACACAACCTTCAAATTCAACCGCTTGTCTTGGAGAAAGTACGGACTTTACTATTGTAGTCGATGGTTCAACCTCTGATATTCAATGGCAGGTAGATTCTTTAGATGGAAATGGCTTTGTAGATATTACCGGTGCAAATGGGTTAGCTGTTAGTACAGGAGAAGTAAGTGAAGATAATGAAGGACTCAAATACAAAGCGATCCTTTCAACCTGTAATACTCCAATAACCAGTGACGAAGCTGTGCTCAGTATAGCAACAAAACCTGAGATTATTTCTACTTCACCTGAAGTATCTCTTTCAGTTTGTCAGTCGGGAGATGGATCATTTACCGTAGAAGCTGAGGGAGAGGGTACTTTGACGTATCAATGGCAATACTATAGAGGGTCCAATTTATATACAGATCTTTCAGATGGAGGAGTTTACAGTGGATCATCTACAGCTACTCTTACTTTGACAGGTGCAGATTCCAGTCTGCCTGAGATACTCGAAAGTAATGCAGACAGAGATATTGCTTACTTTCGATGCGTTGTATCAAATGCAGCAGGATGTCAGGTTGAGACAAGATTACTTTCCTTTATAATCCAAAAAAATGCCCCTCAGATAACCAATAATCCACAAGATTTTGAAACATGTTATGATCCGGCTTCCGAAACACCAATTGCTGGCAGTTTTTTTGTGGAAGGCAATAATATGGGAACTTTTCAGTGGCAAGTCGATATAGGTGATGGATTTGAGGATATGGTGGAAGACAGCATATTTACGGGAGTTAATTCTTCCAGTCTTCGATTTGAAGGAGTAACGGATAGTTTGAACGGTTTCCTTTTTAGATGCATCATTGGTCCTTGTGGTCCTGTTACAAGCGGTACCGCTACTATGATTATAGATAGATTACCTGACGTTGAGACCATTTATGAGGGTCAGGATAACTCACCTTACGTTTGTGAGGGTTCCGATATTACATTTAAAGTCAGCTCCTCTGTTGCAAACGTGAACTTCCAGTGGCAGAAGGACGGTACAGATATAAACCCCAATGATACGAGGTACACAGGAGTGAATTCTTCAGAACTAACAATTCTTAATATTGATACAGATCTTGACAATGCTAATTACAGATGTGTTGTGACTACTGAGAATGATCTGTGTAATGATAGATTGAGCCAAAATAGATTGCTTAGGGTGGTTGAGAATATTGAGTTCTCTAATTTAAATTTTGAACCTGAAGTTGAGTTGTGTGAAAATAGTATTGCGGGGAGAGTTGTAAGTCAACTAGTCAGGAATTTTGAAATAAATCTCCAAAGCTACCAATGGCAGGTGGCTTTTAAGAACAGCGATGTTTTCATAGATCTGCAGGAAGATGATACATATACTAATGTGACGGGTAACAATCTCAACTCAAATGGTTCGAATGTTACTCTTCAAATCGATACTGCCAAAATCTCACTGGATAGTACCAGGTACAGACTCGTGATCAAAGGTTGTGAATCTGACTTCATATCTGATACTACTCTATTGACTATCAACCAATCTCCCATTATCACCAACATTGGAGAAAACCAAATTCTATGTATTGGAGAGGATACAGAGGCAGTCTTTGCAGTATCAGCTATCGGTGATGATTTACAATATAGATGGGAATACTCAGCTGACTCAGAATTTACTTCTCCCAGTTTATTAAGAGACTTTAGTAATCGTGATACCATTGACGTTGCGATCAGTACTATCTCTACCGGTTTTGTAAGGGCAGTTGTTCGAAATGATATCAGTTGTAATCAACTGGTATTCTCCTCTCCCATTCAGGTAGTTGTCAATGAGGTTACGATTACTCGAGAACCTAATTTCTCTCAATTAGGATGTGTGGGTGAAGAGTTTCAATTAAATGTAGAAGGAAGAGGTGAAAATCTTACCTACCAATGGCAGGTAAGTGTTTCGGATGGAGAATATACTGACCTCACCGATGATGAACTTTATTCCGGAACCAATAATGATACATTGATATTTCTTTCATTAACAGCTGAAATGAGAGATTTTGATTATCGATGTGTAGTTGGAGGAAATTGTGAAAGCCAAACTTCACAGAGTATTTCTGGATTTGTTCAGATTGTAGATAAGCCCTCTATAATCACACAGCGTAACGGTAATGTACTGGAATTGGTAGTAGATGTTGGGTTTAATTCAATTGAATGGCTGGATGAATCTGGTGCTGTAGTATCGACTTCTTATCCGTTTATTCCACAAGATTTTGGAACCTATCAGGCAAGGGTGATAGTTGGAAATTGTACTGAAATATCAGATCCATTCAACATTGCTGATGAGATTCTGTCTGCTGATGTTTTAGTTGATTTAAGAGTTTATCCAAATCCTGTTTCAGATAACCTTACTATCAAAAGTGATATACTGCCAATCGATAAAATAGAACTCATCGATATCTCAGGTAAAATATTGAAATCCGTGGATGTGAAAGGCAGAGAAACTTCTTTCTCCATGGAAAACCAAAAAGCAGGTGTATACTTTATAAATATTCACGCAGGAGGAAAAATATCACAACAACGAATAATAAAACAATAACAAAAACGCCACATCAACAACCTAACAACCCTGACCAATGACGATTCTGTCATTGCGTCAGGGTTTTTTACCTTTACTTTATGAAAAACTTACGTTCAATTCTAATACTTGCCATATTTTTTATTAGTTGTGGCGGGGGTTCTCAAAATAACGCGGCTACAGAAGAAGCCCGGGAAGAAATTGCCGAGGAAGCTGCCCCAGAAGAAGCAGTCGATGATCTTGAGCAAGCTGAATCTAACTATTTGCCTTTCAGTCAGATAGTATATCAGGTTGATACAATAGCAGGCCAACATGTCATAAAGGAATTAAAAAGTCATCAAACTTTTGCCCCAAAGGAATCCGTCAACTTTTGTACTGTTTTTTCTTTTGATTTTATGGATGGCGATGGCTCAGGAGAACCCTGCACTGACTATGATTTACCTGAAGACTATTACGTTCTGAGAAATAAATATAAGAATCTGCGAGATACCACTTTCATGCATGACAATATTAAAATATCCTTTGACAGCGAAGGAAATCTGGTCTATATGAAACTAGGACTGATGATTGTAACTATTGATTATAGTAAAGATGGAAATATAAAAAATTCTGCTATTGGTTATCAGGATGAAAGGACCGAACAATATTCGTGGATTTTAATTGAACGTGACTACAAGAACAACCTGCGATTTCCCAATGAGTATCTTTTCGTAAATGGCGAGGATGTCATTAGTAAAGACAAACTAAATATTGTGGATTATTATGCTCTCATTGTAAAATCTGGTAATTTTTCTCCGGATCATTCCGGTGGAAATTTTGATATTAATAATGGCTATTTTGAAATCTCAGACGATGGAACGGGTGCAGGGCTTTATACAAATCAACTTGTACTTTTCAGAAAAAATAATGGTGAGGACATCCTGGCTCTCAGCAATATGTCAATGGAACCGGTAAGTTATCCGGTTGTAACATCCTATAGTCCACCTACATTTTTTACTTTCAACAGGGAGTACTTTTCTAAGACCCCTTCAATTTTTCCTGAACTTGACAATAAGATATTCTTTAGTAATGAATATGCCGGAGAAACAGGTATTGAAACCTATTATACGTTACCTCAAAAGGGCCTGTCCATAAAATACTCTGTAAATATGGAGGCAGTGAAATTCTGCAATGAAATGGATGAAAGCAATGTAAACTACGATGCATTTAAGGATAGATGTGGAATCTATGCTGCTCTCGAAAGCTATGAGGTTGAACTTCCATTTGATAAAGAAACCGGTACATTCTCAATCAAAAAGTAGAATCAGGGAAGTTTACGCATGCTAGATAACAAGGAATCTTTATAACTTCTGCCAACGGGTAGTTTATGATTTTTTACCTGCACAAATGAATTATTTAGCTCTGTGATCATATCCTTATTGATAAGGTAGGAACGGTGAATTCTTAAAAAATTTTTAGGGTTCAATCTCTTGATGCAGGAGTTTAGATTTAGTGAGAGCAGATATTGTTTTTTCTCTGTAACTACTTCGCAATAGCTGCCATTTGCCTTTACAAAAAGAATTTCATTTTCATAAATTTTTGCATATTCTTTCTGGTCTTTGATAAAGATAGGTTCTTTGCTATTTAAGCTTTCCTGCTTCTGCTTTAATGAATTATTAAATGCTAATTCCAGTGCATTTAGTAAGTTTTCGGGTTTGAAAGGTTTGAGGAGAAACGCTGCCGGCATCAATTCGAAAGCAGAATTCTTTATTTCTATATCAGAATTTGCAGTAAGAAAAACTACGGGTATCCTGTGATTATTGTTTTTTTGAAGATATTGAGCAAAGTCTATTCCTGTCTTTTCACCTGAGAGCGAAATGTCCGTAAGTGCCAGATCACAAGGATTTTGTTCAAATAAAATCATTGCTTCATCATAAGACTTTGCGATTCCAACGACCTCAAATCCATGCTGTCCCAAAATCTCACTCAGATCCATAGAAGTGATAGGATTATCTTCTACAATAAGTACTTTTATTTTGTCTGCTGCACTGTTGGTCATCACGTGGAAAGCTAAACTAGAAATCATTTTAATTCAAATAATTCCATAGAAAATCAGAAATACTGGTTTTTACTATAATAAATCATAGAAAAATATGAATTAATCTCAGAAATACCTGATGGTTATTTCATGCTAATCATTAGTACTCTGAAGTTTCTGCTGGATTAATCTTGAATGATGCTGTTGTTCACAAACTCAAAATGTCGTTCGTGAAGAATTGGTAGGAGAGCCTGATCAAAATTATTAACTTAATTAAGCTTTTTTATCACCAAACTATTCACTCATGAAGCTTAAATACTACTTAACCTGTATTCTTTTTTTCTTCATTGGCATAATCTATGCTCAGGTAAATATGTCTGATGGCTCATCCAGTACCTGTAGCGAAACATTCTTTGACTCTGGAGGAAGTGGAAGTAATTATAGTGATAGTGAAACGCTAACCTATACTTTTACCCCCTCTAATTCCAGCGATAAAGTAAGTATTTCATTTACCTCTTTTGACGTGGAAGATGATTTTGACTACCTGTACGTGTACAACGGTCCCGATGATACAGGAACTTTGCTAGCTGAACTTACAGGGAATGCCATTCCCTCTGATATCACATCCTCTGCGACTGGAGGTGAACTTACTTTTGTCTTTGAATCAGATGATTCCTTTAATGAAGGAGGCTGGGAAGCAACCATTTCTTGTGTAACGCCCGCAGCACCAGCAGCACCGGGCACATTGACTTTTACTCCTGTTTCATCTACAAGTGTGGAGGTTTCATGGGATGCGGTTAATAATAACGGATCTGCCATTACGGATTATACACTGGAATATAAAGAAGGTGTGAGTTCTTACACGGTCGTTTCAGCTGGTACTGATCTTACCGAAACCATTGCAGGGTTGACTGAGGGAACGGAGTATACATTTAGAGTCAAAGCCACTAATGCAAATGGGGACTCACCTTATTCTCCTGAACAGACATTTACTCCGCTGGGAGGTGATATTTCAGTAACAATAGGTGGTTCTGAGATGACTTCAGGTGTTTCAAGTTATGATTTTGGAACTGTGATGGTCGGGTATCCTGCGATACAGTCATTTATAATTGAAAATGCAGGAGGTGAAAACCTAACACTGGAAGCTTCTAATTTCCTTTCAATCTCAGGAACAAATGCCGTAGATTTTATAAATGAGGGTGACTCATCCGGATATGTTATTCCGGCAGGTGAATTGATTATTGTAGACCTGTCCTTCAACCCAATAACAGCAGGAAGTAAAACTGCCACGGTGACAATTTCCAGTGATGATGGTGATGAAGCTGCCTTTGCCTTTGATGTAACAGGAACTGCTATTGCCAAATCTCCGGATTGTGAAATACCGGGAGCAGGATTCGAAACATTCTATGAAGCAGGCGTACCCACAACCGATTTTTTTAGTTTGACGGGAGTCAGAAATTATCAGGCACCTACTGCATGGGATGGTTTATTATCTAAAGCATTTGGAATTTTTGATATTCCAGTAAATGTCGAGTTAACTGCAGATGCAAACTCCGGAAGTAATGCCTTAAGGCTATTTTCAGATGGAAATGGAATAGGTGATCTAGCAACATCATTCAAATGCGATACAGAGTATACTTCACTGAAAGGATTTTATAAATTCTCTGGAGCTGGTGTCGATAGTGCGATTGTAGCCATATCAAGTGGGGGATATGGAAGTGCAACTGACAACAATTCAGATACCCTTTATATCACTGCAGATGCTGGAACCTACACAGAGTTTTTACTGTCAATACCTTACGATGTAAATTCTGTGGACTCCCTTGTTATTTATCTTACAACGACTACAAATGGGGTCGTAACTGAGTTTTTGGTTGATGATTTGAGTTTGGAGCTTGTGCCCTCAAGTGCATTTATCACTACCTGGAAGACTGATAATCCGGGTACATCTAATAGTACAAGTATTACTATATCCACATGGTCTTCGGAGACCTACAATTATGATATTTATTGGGAAGAAGTAGGCAATGCTTCAAATAACAATACAATTTCTGGCCAAACAGGTGACGTAACTATCAATTTTGGGTCTTCTGGAACCTATCAGGTAGAAATAACAGGTACTTTCCCGAGGATACAGTTCAGTGCAGTTTCTGATAACCAAAAACTTATTAGTGTAGAGCAATGGGGAGATAATCAATGGACCTCTATGGCAAATGCGTTTTATGGAACAAACAATTTAACAATTAATGCAACTGATGCTCCGGATTTGAGCAACGTAACTGACATGTCCGGGATGTTTGCATTTAGCGGTATGGATGCTAACTTATCTGCATGGGATGTTTCGAATGTTGAAAATATGGCTAGCTTATTTAGAGGAACAATAAACTTTAATCAAGATTTATCCTCTTGGAATTTTTCTTCTGTTACCAATATGTCTGGTATGTTTGAAAATACCAAAAAGTTCAATCAAGACTTGTCATTGTGGGGAGTAGCCAATGTGACTGATTTTTCAGCAATGTTTAAAAAGTCTGAAAGCTTTGATCAGGATCTTGGGGATTGGGAAGTACTTTCTGCCGCGACAATGGCTGAGATGTTTGATGAAGCTAAAGGACTTAGTTCAGCGAACTATACAAGTACTCTACAAGCATGGTCTGCACTGTCTGGTTTACAATCCAATGTGATATTAGGTGGTGCTGGACAAGTTTATTGCAATATTGATAGTGAGCGAGCTTTCCTTGAATCAGCGCCTCTGAACTGGACAATTGTTGGAGATATTAATGATTGTGATCCATACATTTCTGTCTATAACTCACAGATTTCTGGTGTAAGTAATAGCAATAAAATCACTTTACCGTTAGCAAATGTTTCTTTTGGAGGGACTTATTACTTTAGAGCTGAATGGGAGGAGGTTGGTAATATAGAAAATTCAGGGACTCATTTTTATCTAAATTCTGGAGAGGATATTATCACTTTTGACAATCCAGGAACATATAGAATTAAGGTATATGGTGATCTTTCTTGGATGAGATACATGAATAATGATAGATTGAAGCTTATTTCAATTGAACAGTGGGGCGGAATAAAACTAATCAGTATGCAAAATGCATTTAGTGGTTGTCTCAATCTAACCATGGAAGCATCAGATGCTCCTGATTTAAGTTCTACCTCTAATATGCGATCTGCATTTTCTGGTGTGCCAGTGTTTACAGGTTCCATGTCGTCCTGGGATGTATCTAACATTACTGATATGCAATTTATGTTTTTTCAATCTGGGTTTAATCTTGATATTAGTTCATGGGATGTGTCAAAAGTTCAAAATATGAATTCTTTGTTCCGTGAAGCTTCAGATTTTGATCAGCCTTTAGATGAATGGGATGTATCTAGTGTTACAGATATGCAAAATATGTTTACTGGAGCAACAAAGTTTAATCAACCAGTGGAAAGTTGGGATGTGTCAAATGTTACTGATATGGGAGGTTTGTTCGCTAGTGCATATTTGTTTAATCAACCACTCAACAACTGGGATGTTAGCAAAGTGCAAGATATGAGCGGAATGTTTCAATCTGCATCAAAATTTGATCAGCCCCTCAACAGCTGGGATGTGGATAATGTGGAGGATATGAATAATATGTTCAGCGGGGCAAGTTTATTTAATCAGCCGCTAGGAGATTGGGATATTAGTAAAGTTATCAATATGGCCAGTATGTTTCAGAATGCAGATGCTTTTAACCAAAACATCAATTCCTGGGATGTTTCAAAAGTAACCAATATGGCATTAATGTTTGATGGCGCTGAGGCATTTAATCAAAATCTTCCCAATTGGGATGTCTCTAGTGTAACCAATTTTGGTGCTATGTTTCGTGATGCTACTTCTTTCAATGGAAGTCTATTGAATTGGAATACCTCAAGTGCCACTTCGATGAGTTTTATGTTTAAGGGTGCTTTTTCCTTTAACCAGCCACTTGATGGATGGGATGTGAGTAATGTCTCTACCATGACCTCTATGTTCAATTTTGCAAGCAGCTTTGATCAATCATTGGAAAGTTGGGATGTTAGTCAGGTATCGAGTTTCGATCTATTTTTTCCAGGTAGCGCTCTTTCTGTTGAAAATTATGATAATACATTGATTGGGTGGTCTAATTTACCATCTGTACAGAGCAATGTTACATTCAGAGCTTTCGGATTGGAATATTGTGGAGCATTTGAAGTAAGAAATGATTTGATCAATGATTATAGTTGGACCTTTGAAGGTGATGCTTTACAAAACATCATACCTATTCCTGATATATCTGAGCTGACTGATATTACCGCGGAATGTGAGGTTACATCTCTTACTGCACCAATAGCAACAGATGAATGTGAAGGTATTATCACTGCCACTACTAATCAAACTTTGCCAATCTCAGTTCAAGGAACAACAGTAATCACATGGACATACAATGACCTCAATGGGAATGCTGTGACCCAAACCCAAAACGTGATCATTGATGATGTAACTAATCCAGTTGCAGATGTTGGAAGTCTTCCAGATATTATTTCAGAGTGCCCGGTAACGGTATCAGATCCTCCTACTGCGACAGATAATTGTGTAGGAACCATTGATGGGGTCTCAAATCAGTCTTTTCCGATTTCAACAGAAGGCACAACGGTGATAACTTGGACTTACGATGATGGCAATGGAAATAGTATCACACAAACCCAAAATGTGATCATTGATGATGTGACTGCTCCGGTTCCTGATGTTGGTTCACTGATTGATATCATATCTGAATGTCCGGT
>CAYTFO010000108.1:0-1039 GCA_964437135.1 uncultured Roseivirgaceae bacterium
CTTTTTAATAAAGTTGAAATAAATAGCCATAGAAAGTCCGAAAATCAATCCTAAAGCAGTAATAATATCAATTAATAAAGGATTGGAGTCAATACCCAGCGTATAATCAACAATATACTTTATAAAGGAGGAAGGGAGGTCTGTTTCTCCAAGTTCTCTTTTTACGTCCCAATGCCAGTCTGTCAATGGACAATAACCGATTGTACCCACCATCCAGCCTATCAACAACCAGGCAGCCAGGGTCATAAAAACCAGGTATAAATGTATCCTTCTCTTTTTCACAGGTATCCATCCAAAAACATTAAGGATTATGATAATCAAATGCAGTACAGTATAAAAAACATTTAGGAAATTCAGCATTTATTCTTCCATTAGAAAAGACATATCTTCCCCAGACTTGATAGATGATTTGTTCTGACCAGATTTAAAAATTGATGCTTCCTGAGTACCCATCATATTAATCTGGTTGCCTTTTATTTTAATACAATTCCCTTCAGGCAAACCAATCACATAGCTTTTTGGATTCATCTGAATAAACTCTTTTATTCTGTCATCTCTGCTTTCTGCACCATGACCCTGGATAGTTTTGCTTGTATAATGTGGATTTATTTGAAACGGGATGAGACCCAAAGCATTAAATGAATAAGGTTCAACAATTGGCATATCATTGGTTGTTTTTATTGATGGACACGCCAGGTTACTTCCTGCACTCCAGCCAATATAATGGCCTCCTTTACTAATTCTATATCGAATTGGGTTCATAATTTGATTTTCATAACATCGGGAGACTAAAGCAAATGTATTTCCCCCTCCAACCACTATAGCATCAGAATTAAGAATTGACCTTTCCTTATTTTTTATATCATGAATACTTTCAACTTTAATTGAAAACCTGCTAAAAAAGGATGAAACTTTTTCTGTATATTCATCAAAAGTAAAACTAACGGCAGCATAAGGTATGAAGATAAGTTTCTTAATCTTCTGCGGTAAAAAGTCATGAATTTTCTCTTCATAATCTGCCAGAAATTCCCCACCCGGG
>CAYTFO010000108.1:1049-12125 GCA_964437135.1 uncultured Roseivirgaceae bacterium
GGGTTAGTGGAATTACTTAATAACATTAAATTTCTTTCATTCATCCAAGTACAATTTTTTCAAGTATGTGACCCACATAATAAGAAACAATAGCAGCTAAAGCACCTAAGATCAAAGTTTCAGCTATTCCTCTTATCTTATTGGTATGATTTACATGGGCTTTTAATAAACCAATTACTACAAAACCTATACCCGTCAACAATGATGCAAAAAAGAATAGATTACCAGTAATTAATTCAAAAAAATCCAATACATATACTATCAGAGGGATCAATCCAATAGTTATAAATGAAATGTACGTCGTCAAACCTATCCAATATGGGGATTTTTGCTCTTTTATCATCTCCAGCTCCTCCTTCATCATCACATCAACCCATCTTTCACGGTCAGCTGTAATTGTATCGACTACTTTTTCCAGAGTTTCACCTTTGAAACCTTTCTCCTCGTAAATTTCTCTGATTTCCTGTTTTTCTTTATCAGGTATGTTATCAACTTCCCAATATTCTACATTTCGATGTTTGTGATAATTATCAATTTGGGTTTTTGTAGATAAAAAAGCCCCAACTGACATCGCAAATCCATCTGCCAGCAGATTCGCAAAACCAAGTATTATTATAATGGAACTATCCAGCCCGGCTCCTACTGATCCCGATACAACTGCAAAAGTTGTCACACAACCATCAATACCGCCATACACAAATTCACCTAAATAGGTTTCAAATCGTTTAAAAAGCGATTTGGATTGATGTAATTTTTGTTCATTATGCTCCATTTTCCTTTGTTGATAGTAAATGGGAAATTAACAGCTTATAATCTTTTGATACCTGAAACAGATCAAGATGCTCTTTTCTTATAAATCCATATTCCAACTGAATTTTAATAAATTCAAGTAGTTTATCATAAAACCCATTAGTATTTAGCAATCCAATCGGAATCCGGAGAAGATTCAATTGTTTCCAGGTAAGGAATTCAAATAATTCATCCAGAGTACCAAATCCTCCCGGTAGAGTAAGACAGGCATCTGATCGATCATGCATAAGTTTCTTCCTTTCCTGCATGGTTTCAACAACAATTAACTCTGTAAGATCAGGATGAACAATTTCTTTTGTCATTAAAAAATCTGGTATTATACCGACTACTTTACCCCCATTATTAAGTACCCCATCGGCAATACGGCCCATTACGCCGACCTTTGCACCGCCATAGATCAATGAGATTTCCTTTTCTGCAAGATATTTTCCTATCTCCTCTGCTAAGTCCAATAGCTCATGATCCCTCCCCTCACTTGAACCACAAAAAACCACAAGAGATTTGTTTTTCATACTACTTGTTGTCTAAAAAAATCAATAAAGTCAATATAGTTATCTAAATCATTTAAATTATGCTTAAATGTATATATTTTACTATATTAAGACTCTAATATCAATCTAAATAATGAACTTTTCGAAGAAAGAAGAGAATAGAATAATCTTTATTTCTTTTCTATCCCTGATGGGACCTCCGATGGGCTGGATAATCATTATTCTGGCCTCTGATTTATTACCCTGGGATGCCTTGATAGAAATTATATCCAGTCCCTATTTTTATGGATATGTAGCAGCAATTTCGATTATTCAGATTTATTACAGTAAATACCGATTTAGAAAAATTCGAGAAAAATGTCAAACGAAAGATTTAATTGGTGCTAATAAAATAATAGCTGAAGTTCCCTGGAGATTCTTGATTTACACTGCAATATATGGTTTTTTTGGCCCTCCAATCGTTACAATTGGGGTTGATTTATCACCACATGTTTATTATTCAAGTTGGATATTAGGCCCAGTTGTTATTTCGACATTTTCTGTGCCCTTTTTCAATTACTATTTATCCAGATTATATCGATACCTGCATTTTGTTCCAATTGATAATAAATACATTTTTAGTCTTAATAGAAGATTAAATGTTTCTATCATATATCTATCAGCAGGGGTTTTAGGCATGATGCTGGTGCTTTTTTATAATGTTTTTTATAATCATATAAATCAAGATCCCATAACTACAAATGAATTAATTACTAAACTGGGGATATTTTTTGCGGTTGGGTTACTCATCATAGGAATCCCTATGCTTTTAGTAAGTCATGAGATTAAGAAAAACCTGATCCAGGTTACCACCTACATGGAAGATTTTAGAATGGGGAAACTTGGAAAGAGATTAAACATCACGTTAAGAGATGAACTGGGAATTGTAATGCAGGATACTGTAAAGATTTCGATCCAGTTTGGGGAAATTATGGATAACCTTAAAAAGAGTGTTAAACTATTGAACACTCTGGGAAGAGAAGTGAATACGATGTCGAATGAAATTCATAATGGAGGCAACTACCAGATAAAAACTGGTGATACTCTTGTAAATGACCTAAACTCATTATTAACAGAAGCTAAATCAAATGTTGAAAACGCACAAATATTAAATAATGAGGCTGCATCTATGAAATCAGAAATTGCGGAAGGGCAGAAAGAACTGAATGACCTAAATGAATCTTTAAAACAAATTGCAGAGCAACTCAAATCTGTCGATGAAATTGCTCAGGAAACAAATTTGCTTGCACTAAATGCATCAGTTGAAGCTTCCAATGCAGGAGAATTTGGAAAAGGTTTTTCTGTTATTGCCAGGGAAGTAAGAAAATTAGCTGAAAGTAGTCGACAGATCGCAGATGACATTACTAAAGTGTTAAAAACCCTGCTTTCAGTTGCGAGCAGTTCAACGGAAAAATTTGTACACCTGGCTGAAGTGGCAAACATGAACGCTGAACGATGTTCAGCAATTACAAAATCTTCCAATCATCAACAAGATGTAATAAACTCAATCAATCAACAAATGAGTGCCTTTAATACTGAAATACATCGATTGGCTGAACATGCAGAAAAACTTGAAACCAATGCGGATTCTCTGAATAAAATGTCAGACAAAATGAAAGGAGACACTAACTACTTTGAAATAGTTACTTGAACCCTAAAATTAGATGAAAATAGAAGCAGATAATGTAGAAAATTATATCAATAAGCTCCCTGAAGAAAGAAAAAAGGTAATCGAAGATTTGAGGAACCAAATCAAAAAAAATATACCTAAAGGATTTAAAGAAGAACTAAGCTATGGAATGATTGGGTATGTAGTTCCTCATTCATTGTATCCTCCAGGATATCATGCAACACCTGAATTACCTCTTCCATTTATTAATCTTGCCTCTCAAAAAAATCATATCGCAGTTTATCATTCTGGGATATATTCAGATCAGAAATTAATGGACTGGTTTCTTAAAAATTATCAGGAAGAAATGGGTAAAAAACCAGACATGGGAAAAAGCTGTATTCGTTTCAAGAATATCAATAAAATACCGTTTGAACTAATTGGAAAACTAGCAGCTAAAATGACTCCTGAAGAATGGATAGATGTTTATGAGTCAAGGTTAAAAGAAAGATAATTGCAAGTCTATCTCCATCCAGACGTTCAGATTAATATTAATTTCTACAAGGAATTATTAAAAATTGAACCAAGCATCTCAGTAAGACAGTATTTGGAAAAGCAGGCCAATCATTTATTCAAAGAGCTTCAAAATAAGAACCCAATCGCATTTAGAATTCTTGACTTCTATTCGATAAATCAAAATCAGAAATACAAGTTAAATGAAGAGGACAGTAAAAAAGCTGTAGCATTAGATTATGGATTTGACAGTTGGAATAATGTTTCTAATGATATCTTGAATTATGAGTTTGAAAAATCTGTCAATGCTATAGTTACCGGGAAAGTAAAACATCTTCAAACGCTTTTAGATAAAAACAGGCAATTAATAAATCAAAAATCTAATTTTGGCCATGGCGCTTCACTTATTCATTATATAAGTAGTAATGGAGTAGAAATATGGAGACAACAAGTTCCCGAGAACCTTTTAGATATTTTATTGACACTTATTAAAAGTGGCGCTGATACAAACTCTAAGATGAAAGTTTATGGAGGTGAGTTCACAATGTCTGAACTTTTTACAACTAGCTCACACCCAAAAAATGCAGGTATTTATAATGAAATAATTAAATATTTATAAAATGGAAATACATATTGACTTAGATAAAATAAGTGCAAAAGAAATGATACCGGGTTTCTTTGGAAAAATGATTCATTCAGAAAAGATGACTACAGCGTATTGGGATATTGAATCGGATTCGATTTTACCTGAACATTCACATCCTCATGAGCAGATTCTAAATTTACTGGAAGGGGAATTTGAACTGGTAGTTGATGGTAAGCAATATCAATTGAAAACAAATGATGTATTTGTTATTCCGTCCAACGCTGTTCATTCAGGAAAATCTTTATCAAATTGTCGAATTATTGATGTTTTTGTGCCTGCACGTGAGGATTATCAATGAATAAAATAATCGAAGGAGAAAATACTGCAAGAGCTGAAGATCAAAATCATTGTAGAAGTTGGTTGAAGAATCATCACATCACTAAAGAATATATATGGTTGATACTTTTTCACAAAGACAGTAGGATTCCGAGTGTGACTTATAAGCAAGCTGTCGAGGAAGCATTATGCTTTGGCTGGATCGATAGTAAGCCCAATAAAAGAGATGATAAAAGCTACTATTGTTATTTCACAAAAAGAAATCCCAAAAGCAATTGGAGTAAAATCAATAAAGATCTTGTTGAAAAATTAATTTCTGAAGGAAAGATGGAAAAGGCTGGCTTGTCTACAGTAAAGATTGCAAAAGAAAATGGAACATGGAATGCTTTGAATGATGTTGAAAACCTAATTGAACCTGATGACCTAAAACATGAATTTAAAAAGCATGATTCTGCTTATGATAACTGGGCGAATTTTCCGAAATCAGTGAAAAGAGGGATACTTGAATGGATTCAAAATGCGAAAAAACCTGAAACCAGAAGTAAGCGAATTTCTGAAACTGTAGAGCTCGCTTCAAAGAACAAAAGAGCAAATCAGTATAGGAAAACTTAAACTGGTAAATATTCTAAGACCTTAGATCTTATGTATGAAGCGTCAAATGGCTTATTGAAAAAATCTTTGATGACATCAGTATCTTTTGCTGAAGATAGTTCTTCAGAATAATTTACACCTGTGAGGATGAAACAAGGAATATCAGAAGCAATGCTCTTTACCTTTTCTATAAAGTCCAGACCATTCATTTTAGGCATTTTCATATCACTTATGATACAGGAAACTTCATTTTCCTGAAGGATATTTAATCCTTCCTCAGCTGATGATGCTACCAATACCTCAAAATCTGATTTGAAATTAAGCTTGAAAATGGTAAGATTAAAGGATTCATCATCCACGTAAAGCATTACTGGCTTCTTGACCATATAGAATTCACGATGATTGAAAAGGCAAATATATTGTAATTGAGGTTCCATTACCTTCTTCCGATTCAATTTTTATATCTCCTTTGTGCTCTTTCAGTATATTGAACACAATGTAAAGACCTAATCCGGTACCCTTTCCTACTTCTTTGGTTGTGAAAAATGGATCTGAAATTTTCTTTAAATGCTTTTTAGGAATTCCTACTCCGTTATCCTTAATTAATATTTCTGCATATTTCTCTGAAACCTTTGTGTTCACCTCTACAGTTCCCTCATCCTGAATAGCATGAATGGCATTAGTAAGAATATTTAAAAACAGTTGATGTATTTTACCACTGTTCCCTTTGACAATGATATTTTTGTCAAAAAAATTAAGTTTGACTTGTATGGAATCATACAGCTCACCTTTGAGCATAATCAAACAATTTTCTATGATTCGGTTGAGATGACAATCTTCCACAACGTCCTCTCTGCTCCTGCCATATTGATTTAATCCCTTTACAATTAAAGATGCTCTCCCCACCCCTTCTTTAATACCGGCAATAAGCTCTTTGAAATTTGGGTCTTTTGATAAATCTTTACCTGATTTTGAAAGTACTTCCAGCGCCTCTATACCACCTTTTATAAAATTTAGAGGATTATTAATTTCATGAGCCATGCCTGACGCTAATAAACCTACAGAAGCCATTTTTTCAGAATGAATAAGCTGAGCCTGGGTTTCATTTAGCCTGTTGATAGTTGATTTGAGCTCCTTTGCCTGTTCTGTTAGCTGAATGGTCCTTTCACTAACTTTCTCTTCCAGCTGATTTTTATACTCTTCAAGTTCTAACCTGGTATTCTTTTTCTCGTTTACATCCCTAAATACGCCAATAATTTTAGGCTCATTTCTAATTATTGCATGCTTTAGCATTACATCTACCCAAATTAATTCGCCAAATTGATTTTGAATCTGCCAGTCAAATGATAAATTATTCTTCTCTTTTAATTTCCTGAATTTGATTTGAAAAGTATTATCCTTTTCTTCTCTAAAAATTCTTTTCTCCAGTTCTACACAACTAATATCCTCATCAAATCCCAGTAATTCGACAATGGAGTTATTGAACTCTTCAATAGAGCCATCCAGATTAAATAATATTATAACATCACTCGTAGAATTGAATATCTCCCTGTAATTTTTTTCACTTTCTTCAATCAATTGATTATTTGCAATTATATCGCTAATCATACCCTGATAAGTAGAATTAAACCGCAAAGTGATGAGAAGCAAAACTATACCTACAAAAATTAGAAGGATTATATTTATTGTCCAGGCAATAGTACCCAGGTCTGTAAACTCTACACCCTTTATCGACCCCTGTATATGCAAATAGCCTAAAAATGCCATTAATGATACTATAGCAGCAAGAAAAATAGCTGTTCGCCGAAGGCTGAAAGATGTAACAGTGAAAAATGGAACTAAAACCAAAAGAATTTTATTCGCTGATAGTATTCCCAATTCATATACATCTACCAGAATGACAATAGCTAGTGATATTAAAATAACATATGATTTTCTCTGGATTGAAATTTTCTTTCTGTAAAGAATTATCAGACCTAAAATGAGAAGAATTATCAGATCTGTAACAAATGAGATTTCGAATCCGGAAATGAAATAATTTAAAAAGCTTAGAATATAGGTTAATATTCCAACTACGAAGCCAATTATTAAGGCCTTATCAATTATATCATCACGAACTTCTTTTAATTGTTCATAAGGGTTTTTTGAATTCAAGCTAGTTGGTTTTATAGTGACTGGCTACAAACAAATATTCCAAAATAGAACTATACAATAATTGCTGTTAAAGTAAATAAAATGGAATAAAAATCGAGATTTAAGAACTAAAATTTAGCCAATTGCAAGCTTTTTAAAATCTTTTAAGATTTAATAAAAACAAATTCAATATGAAGAATAATGATTAAATAAAGTTATTTATTTTTTTTATTTATAACGTATTAGTATATCATTACGTTTTTTATAAATTAATTATGAACCCGCTTTTTCCAACTAAAAAAGTACTTATACTTTTTTCAGTTTTATTGATACCATTTTTAATATTCTCTCAGCAAAATAAATATGCTGCAGAAATTACTCCCATTATTACTAGTCAATCACCCTTTATTATTGATCATATAAAAACAGGGTCAAGTGAATTTGAAACTATTATCCATTTTTATGATTTCAATGAGGAATCATGGAATTGTAAATTTCAATTTTCCTTTATCAAATCAGATGGATCATTCAGTTTAGTTACGAGTCCGGAATATAATCCTCAAAATCCGGTTTCTATAGTTCCAGGTGAGTCATTATCTTTATCAGGTTCTGATTTTGCAGAATACTTCCAAAAAAGGAATCTAATCATCTCAGGAGCTCAACGGTCAGTATTTCTTAATGAATCAAGATTTCCGGAAGGCAACTATCAAATCTGTTTTCAGGTTCTAGACTATTTTACCGGAAATAAAATATCTGAAGAGGTATGTATTCAACATTCATTTGAGTTGATTAACCCTCCGATTCTCACCAAACCCACAAATAAAAGTTTTGTCGACCCATCTTTCAGCCAAATTGAATTTGAATGGGAAAGTTTTGCCGGAATGGAGATTGATGAGTCTTCATATACTTTCTATTTGTGGGAAATACCATTTCAATCTCAGCAACCAATGACTGAGATCAATAATAGGAACCTGGTATTGGTTCAGGAAGTCAAAGATCTCTACAGCAATAATTTTATTTTGGACGACACAGGACCTTTACTCGAAAACGGCAAAACATATATCTGGCAAATCAAAGCGAACCCTACATCAACATATAAAAACAACGGGTATAGTCAGTTCTATTATTTTAATTATGGATGGCCATTAAATGGAAATATTAAATTATTAGAACCACACAATAATCATGTATTTAAAAGAAACTCAGTAGCAAAACTTAAATGGAACAAACCCAATAACCTTTTGGAAGATCAATGGGTAAACTATTTGGTTGAAGTGTACGAGAATAGTAATCAAGATGAAATCAATCGACCTTTTCATTCAAGAAAAACAGCCACCTATTTTTCTCATGAGTTTGCCATAGATACTTTAAGTAAACTAAAACCTATGATGGACTATCTATGGAAAGTATATGCTTTTACCGACGAATTAGAAGTTGCGAGTAGTAAGTCCGGAAAATTCAAGGGTCCTCTTCTGATGGAAAAATTTTATGCCGGAAAACATGCAGTAGTAGTTGAAGAACTTTCCAACTCTGATCTAGAAAATATCGCTGGAAAAGGCAAAATCAAAGTATCGAAAAATGCTGATTATTGGATTGATATTGAATTTAAAAATCTTACTATTTCCAAATCTGGTTCTATTTATGCCCTTAAAAAGGGACAAATACTGATTCCATTTGAAAAGACTTATCAAATTTCACCAAAAGATAGCGCTAACCTGACAGCTTCATTTTATTCAAATAACTTGATTCTGGAATCTGAAGGTCTTTCTATTGCAGGTAGTTTTGAAACTCAATTAAGATTAGTGGCTGATAGCCAGGAAATACCCAAACTTAAAAGTCAACAGGTAGTCTTAAACTATGATGACTTTGAGCTTTTTGGTGGTTTTCAGGTTAATGAATTGAGTCTTAATTTACTAGAACCCGGTAACACAATATTCAATATTAACAGTGGAAGCTTTATCTATGTAAATAATGATAGCTATTCAATGCAATTAAGAGGTTCAGTCGTTTTTTCAGGTCTCTTTAAATCAAGTACTTTCTTTTTCCAATCACTTTCACAGCCTTATTTTTTTACCCTAGATATGGACAATAGTCTAAAAAATGAACTAGTTCAAAACACGGGGATTTTCATATCTCCATTCAATGTAACAATAGATTTATCCAAAAAAATTAATCCTAAAAGCATTAGGACTTCAAAGGAATGGAAAGGTATCGTTTTCAATAAATACAGAATTTCATTTGAGAGCTCAGAAAATAAAAAGTCCCCTGTTCAATATGTTGATTCAACTTATTTTGAATTAGCTGCCGGTGAACTTAATTATTTCTATTTCGATTCCAATTCATACAATTATCAACTAACCCTCAATTATCTAAGTTTAAAAAGTTCAGTCTATGAATTCAACTCTTCAGTAAAATCCATCAACATAACATCTAGTAAAGGTGAAATTTCTGATAGTTCAAATTTACAATCTTATTTTTTAATCCCTTTCCTGGATAAGGAAAAGAAATTTGAATGTAATTTTTCTATAAATCGAATGGGTTTTCAATTTTCAGAAATTAGAAATCTAAAGAAAAAATATGCCTACAATAAATCCTCAGAAGAACAATTTATAGAGCTTGAAATTCTGGAATACTATTTAAGTAAGTCGAGAATAGATTTTTTGATAATTCTTAACTGGCCCTATTTTGGTATTAATAACTATCAATTAAAGAATTTCACAATCTGGAGTGACCATCATATAGGTTTTGCCACTAAAAATGGAACTATAGGACTAAATGAGTCACTTAAAACAGAAATTGAAGACTATCCTGCTAATGGAATTTACATAGCAGCAGGCTCATCTAATGGATATTACAATCTCGCAATATCTTTCGAAATGATATTAGGAGATGATGTTTCAGGTGAAAATGGGGCCCCTCTCTTTAATATTTACAGCAGAATATCTAATGATTTTGCAATACAGGATTCATCGATCTCCAATACAGTATATCATGAAAGTACAGATTTAATAGAACTAGCCAATAAAAAATCACAAGAGTTCCAAGAACTTGAAAATAATCTTTTGAAAAACCTGGAATCATCTGAAAACTCTTTGAGTAAAGAACTCCATTTGATAGCGAGTGAAGAAAATTCACAAGCATATACAGTACATGAAATTATCAACCAAACATCCAAAAAACCTTCTAATGAGAAGAAAGAAATTGACTTTGTTTCAGATAATATTGATAAAGAAAAGCTAAATAAAGTTATTCAGGAGTTTTCAATAGAGTTGACCAATCAACTCATGTTCCCTGTGGATAAAAAAATTGATTCTCTTAAAAAAGATATCAATTTATACTTACGAAATGCTATCAGTAAGGGCATAGAGAAAGGTGAATTTGTACTGGACGAAATACTAGATGCTATAACAAATTCAATAATAAAAGCACTACAAAATGATAAAGTGGATATTTCTCCATTTATAAATTCTTCAAAAACTAGTGTGAAGGATAAGCTAATGAATGAAATAGAAATTTCTGTTAGAGGGTCTGCAGAAAAAAACGTAGTTCAACCGCTATCCAGAGTACTCTCAGAAAGCCTGACGGTCAGTATAAGTACACATATTCAAGAAAACATCTATTTAATGTTCATAAATCTGCTGACAAAAAATAATCAGGAAGCTAATAATGCATTCATACAGTTAACAACAGGATTTCCCAAAGTAGTAAAGGAAAGTTTAACTAGTACAGCCAGCAGTATCAATCAGGAGATGCTGGAATCTACTATTACGAGTTTTGTTGAAGATGCAATTTCTAATATCGATCTGATCAGAGTTAAAGATAACATGATCAAAGAAGCGAAGGATCATCTAAAATCTAGGGTGAATGAAATACTGAACGAAGAATTGCAAGATCAATTGAGCGAAAATATTAGTCTTTCAGGATTAAATGATTCCCCGATTGATTTTGTGAATATCGGTGATCGTGCC
>CAYTFO010000109.1:0-3967 GCA_964437135.1 uncultured Roseivirgaceae bacterium
TGACGTCAACCGTTAGCGTGTACACCGCGGCCGACCAGTCAAACCCGTCATGGACCTGGAATTGAAAATTCGCATAACCGGTGCCGTTGGCGTTTAAGGCAGGTGTGAAAACAAGGTTCCCGGCCGTAATATCCCCCGCGCTAATCATACTGTCCGCTGTTACTGTCAAACCGCTGATGGTTAAAGCCCCGGCGGCCACCGGAGTGACGACGCGTAAATTCATAAAGGCATCGCCCGGATCCGTATCGCTCGAAGCGAAATCCGCCAAGGAGAAAACATAGGGGGTGTCTTCACTGACCGTTTTTGTCACGCTTGCCGCGGTCGGGGCCGCGTTGGTAATTAGAAGGCTATGGACACCGGAAAGGGACCAATTGTCGGCTGCGTCTTTGGCCTGGACATAGAGCGTATAGATACCGGGCGAAAGGCTGGCGGCCGGCGTATAATAGGTGCTGACCAGATCGGACCAGGTAGATTCATTAAAACTTTGCCGGAAGCCGACAACATCCGCTTCTCTGTTCCATTCCCATGTCGGGGTCTTGTCTCCGGTGGAAACCGGGCCGGTGACAATGGGGGCATTCGGGGGAATAATATCATCGCCTACCGGGGGCACATTGCTCTGAAAAACATAAACACTATCGAACCAGACATTGGGGAGCGTGGCCCGCATCTCGAAAGCGATAGAGCGGATATAGCCGGCGGTTGGGTCAACATAGGCCTTGCCCGTTTCTTTGGCCGTGACCATGTCGTCAACATAGAGGTCATAGGTTTTCGCTATCTGATCCGCCACGATACGGATCCGGTGCCAGTTGTTTTCCAGGTATTTTACAGACATATATTTGACGCCGTTAGACCAGTAAAAAATATTGTCGTCGTCAGAAGCGTCATCATTGTCGTCGTCATTAAATTCGATACGCACCGCTTCTTTGCCTGAGGCGTCCCAATAGCGGATCATGGCGCATTGATAGCGCGGCGGCTTGTCTTTAATATTGACCCAATAGTCAATGTAAATATAACGGTCTGTTGATTGCTGAAAATGGGCAACGGCCCGCCCCCAGCTGCCGGCGTAATTTAGCTGATCGACAAAAAGGCTTTTGCTGCCGTTTTGCGCCCGGTCGCCGCGCACTTCCATGATATATGAAGTGGAAGGGTTTTCTTTCAGGATGCCTTCCCAGTAGGGGGTGCCGATACCGGCGGGATTGTTCGGAAATACACCAGTGCCATACTGTTCAAAATCATCAAAGAACAATAAGTCAATGGAAAAGAGGGGGGCGGTCAAAAAAAGACAGGTCGAGATAATTAACGCGATTTTTTTCATCGTTTTTTCCGCAACAGCGACAATCATTCAAAATCCTGGCGGTAATCTGCCGTCTTTTTCCCTCCCCTAAAAAAACCGCTTGCTTTTTACCCGCCGATTAAGCCCGGACTTAAGATCCTTAATCCGCCAAACCGGATATAAACAGTATTCTTCCGGCTCATAGAACTTAATCGACAGAGATCCGAAAAAACCTGAGCTGCTACGATTAATACATTATTATAGACGTAAAAAAGCAAAAATAGTGCATTTTTTTTAAAAAATTTACTTATTTATTTACCATGAATGAACAGCGGCTTCAATTCGTATTTTCCGCTATATTTGCGAAAAATTAAAGTTCTTTGCTCGCGCCGCTCGTCCTGGGAAAAATAGTGCCGAGGATTGAAAGGGAAAGCGATATTTTCCCGATAAGCCTCAATAATTTTCAGGAAATAATCGGCATCGCGAGCGAATATTGCGGTGAATCTGCTTTTCCCATCCTGGGCGATAATGCCGACGTCCGATTAGCTTTGACCATAAATCGATTCCGTGGGTAAAGTGATGCTGCCTAAAAATCTCATGCCCCTCTCTTTTGAAAAGACTGATTTACCTGGATCGTCTATTTGATTAAGCCCGCAAAGGGAATGGTCTTTATTAGTATTGCGCGGATCGAGGAGACGCGCAAGTGGACAACCACCAGTTATAAGAATATAATTTTTATTTATCCGTATGGCTGGTGAAAGTCGCGCTCCTCATTCGCGGCGTTATCTAAGGAGAAGAAATGGAAAGCACAGTCGTATGCAAAATGTGCTACATGGACATAAACCCCCAAGTGAAGAAATGTCCCTACTGTCAGCATTTCCAAAGCAAGTGGTCCATGATTGTATTTCATCCTTTGTTCGCCATGATCCCAATGGTCATTGTTTTTGCCATGCTCGGCACAATGTTCCAGACCACATTTTCAGAAGGCGAACCATTTTCTCAGTACGCCAATGCTGTATCCGTAGTTGAAACAAAAATGGTTTTTGGTGTCAGCGGATGGAAACATCAGTCACCAACTCTTGCAATACTTGGCAAGATTCAAAACGACAGCCATATTTCATGGGTAGACATCAAGATTGAAGCCACCTTTTTTGACAAAGACTGGGAATCTAATTGATGCAACCCAGAAGGCGAAATACTCCTTCATGGTTGCATCCAAGGATTTCAGCATGTTCAAACTGTCTTTCAGGCGAGAGTTCCCAGAGAAACAATACGACAGTTTCAAGGTGCGTGTTATTTCAGCAAAAGATGAAAGAAAAAGATTTTAGCAATCAAGTTCTTTTACATATCCATTCCTCTGCTAATTTTTGCAGTTTGGAGAATCATGCGCCTAATCAAGAAACGTAAGCAGAACAAGTCGCTGGAGGCAACGGCGTAAACGCTACTCCTTAGCTCGTACGTTAGGCGGTATGGACAATCAATACCGCAAAGATGTTTAAGTTCGAACTATCTACAATACAAGAAACAAGAAAAAATGATTTTGGTAAAAATACATGGTTCCTAATATGAGAAGGAACGCAATAAAGGCGATTTCGATACTTGGCGCATTTTTAATCTTTTTTTTAAATATTTACACTTTAAATTTTGGGGCGGCAATAATAATTGTTCCGCTGCTTCTTGGTATAACCGTTTATATCTATCGTCTATCGACAGATAAATATGATTTTGTTCATCAAAGTAAAAGGCTATATGCAAGCGCCCTTAGACGAATATTTGCCGCAATATTCGATTTTATTATATTACTTATTATATCGGTTATAGCATATATAATACAAAACAACCGTAAAATATCACTAATTATCTATGCGATTTTATTAGGTATTATTATTTTTATACCCATAGTTGCTATGGTTGCACTTTTTGGGCAATCTCCAGGAAAAATGATTCTTCGGATTAAAATATTCAAAAACAACGGCGAGAATCCGTCTTTAAAAAATGCGCTATTAAGATCATCCGTTGATATTATATTTGGAATTATTTTTACCTTGGAGGCGGTTATTACAATCATTAAAATATCACAAGAGGAATTTTATTTTTTGTCTTTTTTTGAAAAGATAGAACTAATTAATCATCATTCAATCTTCCCCAAATATACAGCAGATTTAATGATTTTATGGAATTTGTCAGAATTAGTTACTATGGTATTTAATCGGCAGAAAAAATCTTTACATGATTTAATTGCCGGAACAGTGGTATTAGAAAACCGTAAACTTATCAAGGAAAATATATAATGATATTCGATAGACCCGACATCAGTCGAAAAAAAACAAGAAACATTCATCCGGGCGAAGTCCTTTTTAAGGAATTTTTAACTCCTTATGAAATTTCAGCATATAAACTCTCTAAGGATATTGGCACCCCCCAGACTCGTATTTCAGAAATTACCCATGGACGAAGAAGGATTGCAGCAGATACTGCGTTACGATTAGCAAAATATTTCAGAATGACACCTCAATTTTGGCTCGGTCTTCAGAATGATTATGACTTTGAAGATGCACAAATCACCATTAAGAGGCAATTAAATAGCATTCAATCACTAGATCGGGTTGGATCATCATTGGGTTGACGATTATTTAGGAAGGCTCCCTAACTACCGGATCGAGGAGACGCGCAAGTGGACAACCACCAGCTATA
>CAYTFO010000109.1:3977-12118 GCA_964437135.1 uncultured Roseivirgaceae bacterium
CCGGCTTGTTGGGTAGACGTGCCGTGAACGAATTTTATATGTCCGGAGTTGTATGACATTTTTTGTCATTCAAATTTCTTTTTATCCTTTTTCTAAAAAATACTTGACAGCAAATTGTTTGTGTATTACAATCTAATACAGGAGGAAAATATGCGTCAAACATTAACAATAAGTCTGCCGGAACATATGAGTAACGAAATTAATAATTTTCTAAATCAGGAAAATATTACCAGAAGTGAATTTATTCGTGAAGCAATTAATGATTATATCTACCATAAAAAATTAAAAAAATTACGTGATAAAATGCTAATTCATGCACAGAAAAATAATATTTTTACCGACGAAGATGTTTTTAATGTAGTATCATGAAAATCGTTTTTGACACTAATGTGTTAATTGCTTCACTAATATCTCACGGTGCTTGTTTTGAATTATTTGAATATTGCACAAAGAATCACTTATTATATACATCAGAATATATAATAAATGAATTTGAAGAAAAGTTAAAATTTAAATTCAAATATTCCAAAAAAATTATTCAAGAAGCAAAATCTTTAATTTTTCAAAAAATACATATAATTGAATTAATCGATAATAAAAATATAGATTTTTCTGATAAAAAAGATATCCAAATAATTAATACTGCGATATCATCAAATTCAGATTTATTAATTACCGGAGACAAAAAATTATATGAACTTAAAAAAATAAATAAAATAAAAATAATTAAACCGGCAGACTTCTGGAAAAATGAAGAAAAAAGATGAAACTAGAATGACAAAAAATGATCGCACAACAGCGAGTATATGCGGCGTTCCGCTATTGCCTCACTTGGGCTTAGCCACATTTTTTCTCTGCCTGCCTTCGCTACGTTCGGCTTATTCGGCAGAGAAAAAACGTCATATACTCGCGTATGTTATTGGAAATGTCGTGGCACATAAATTTAAAGGAAAAAAATGAGATACCATGAATTATATAATGAAAAAACATAATACTCGCTGCAATAAATGTAAAAGTACCATTTATGCTATGCTGCAAATAATATTTAATAATGTAGAATTTAAATATAAAGCAGAAAATATTTCAACCCGTTTAGAAGATTACAAGAACTCGAAAAATAAAGAATTATATACACAATTAAAAAAAATTTATAAATCCATTGTTAAAATACATGGTTATAATGATTTTATTAAGTTGAAAAATCTCCAGCGTTGTGATTTATATATTCCTTCAAAGAAAGTGGTTATTGAAACAGACGAATTACAACATTTTACATATCCAAGATTTATTTCTTTAAAGAATTATCCTGAAAATATCAAATTAGGATATGATATTGAATGGTACAAAAATACATGTGATAAAATAAGAAGTATTGATAATGATCCAAAATATCGAGATGAACAAAGAGCATGGTATGATACCATACGTGATTTTTTACCGTATTTAACTGATGAAGTAAAATTAACAATACGAATACCATTAGGGTTTCATTCTTGGTGTGATTTAGCTACTAATCGAAAAGATCATATTAAATTATTCAAAAAATATATATTAAGTATGATGAAATGAAAAAAATTGGAATTGTATCATTCGCAAATTATCCTGATGAATTTGTTAATAATATTAATAAAAGACGTATGGAAGCATTGAATGAAATCTCTGAATATGCAAATGAAAAAAAGATAACTCATATATTGTTTCCTGGTGCAACATTATTTTATAAAACTAGAGATGAAAAATTAGCCAAAAAACATTTAAACCAATTAAAAAGAATTTTTCATAATCAATCAATAATTGCTGAACTTGATTGTGAAATTAAACCGAATACTGAACCATTTGGAGTCTATGCAATTCAAAAAGGAAAAATAGTTAAAAAACCAATATGTCAGCTGTTTGTAAAAAGCCATGATAATAAAAATTTATATGAAAAATTATGGAAAGAAACATTCGAATTAAAAAATAGGATTATTATTCTTGATGGTATCAAATTTTTAATATGGGTTTGCGGAGAAATCAATATATTGAAGAATATTCAATCTCAAAATAATATTGTTCGAGGATTTAGATATACATTTGATAAAATCAATTCCATAAAAAAATTAAAATTTGATGTATTTTTCAATCCAACTCATGGGATGCTAACAAATTTATATAACAAATATAAAGAACGATTAAAATTCATGAGTAGATATAATCGTTATGCAATAATTTGCCTGAATGTATTGAGTCATCAAGTACAGAGAAGTGGATCAATATTAGTTTTTAAAAATAAAAAAGAAATTTTACATAAAAATAATAAAATTAAATGGTCAGGTGAAAAATGGGTTATAGAAATTATTGAATACAAATAATTCCGTGAAAGAGCCACGCCACTTCGCCAAACACGGCGTGTTGCGCTGCGTCGGAGTACTGCCTTGGCCTACGGCATATTTTGCCTGCGCGAGTACGCTCCGGCAAAATATCGCAACCGCCATCCAACGTTATTGGACATTTTCAGCCCCTTGATTTTAGCACTACAATTAACTACAATCAACGATGGTTTTTTATGATTCGGCTGTTGAAAAGGAGATGAAAAAAGGTCATGTCCCAAAAGACATTTTACGTCTGTTCATTAATGCGTTCAAAGCATTAGATCAAACAAAGGATCTAAACCTTTTTGATATCAAATTTCTTAAAACAGATGATTCGATAAATTTTTATAGATTGAGAAAAGGAAAGTATAGAGCTATTTTTCGCATTGATAATGATCAAGATTTTCACGTCATGATTATATCGAAAAGAGAGGAGGTATATAAAAAATGGCAGTAGTATCAGTAAGACTTAATAAAGATGAAGAAAAAATCCTTGATTATCTCGTCAACGAGCTTCATGAAGAAAAATCTACAATTTTTAAAAAATCTTTATTTGATAAATATGAAGATATTCAAGATATAAAATTTATCGATCAATATATCAAAGATTCAAAAAACAAGAAGAGAAAAGAATATACAGCCGAAGAGTTGTTAAGTAGAATTAGGGGCTGAAATCGATCCGACAACTCTTATATCGGATGTATGAGGTGAAAACGGCGCGCTACCTGACCTGCGGGTCGATGAGATGCCTGCTCGCGCTCGGAGGTTGCGGGCTGCCGGGTGCTTGAAAATGAAATGAGATATCCGCGCCGGGCGACCCTTCCCCTCGACATTACTTCGACATCGCTCAGTACAAGCACTTAGGGCAGGGGGCGCGGACAGGGAATTTCTATATTAGCGAGCTGGCGGATATTATTTAGCCCCTAATATCCCCTCTCTCTTTAAAGAAATATTACACTTTACTTGATAAATTAAGCAATTTGGGTTATAATTCTTCAAATCGCTTATCGATAAGGAAGGCGTATGAATTCAGTAACGGTTTCGCCTAAATTTCAAATAGTCATTCCAAAAGAAATCCATGATCATTTACATATTCTGCCGGGTAATAAGCTACAGGTATTCTCTTATAACAATAGAATAGAAATTGTACCGATTAAACCCTTTAAGGAATTAAAAGGCATTCTTAAGGGAATGAATACAGAAAATATTCGTGAACAGGACAGGGTGTGAAAGTTATTTTCGATTCATCCTGTTGGATTGAATATTTCGCTGGTTCGGAAAATTGCGAGAGTTATTCTAATGAAATTATCAAAACCGAAAAAATAATTCTGCCATCGATAATTATTTATGAAGTATTTAAAAAAATATTAATTGAAAGCAATGAAGACGCCGCTATTTCACTAATTGGCCATCTAAGAGAATGTGAAATTATTGACATTGATTTTTACTTATTAATTTTGGCAGCTAAGTTGGGAAAAGAATTTAAATTACCATTCGCGGACAGTTTAGTAGTTGCTGTAGCAAAAATTTATAATGCGACAATATACACACATGACGCTCATTCCAAAGACTTAAGTAGTAATGTTAGGTACATTGAGAAATATCAATCATGAAAACTGAGAGGGGGGCGGGCTAAAAAACGATCGCACAACACGGGGTATATGCGGCGTTCCGCTTCGCTCAGGATTCAACAAAACCCGTACCAATCGCCTACGCCGACCGTGCGACTTTGCATCGCGGCAAACGGCAGCATAAGTTCTGGAGCTTAACAAGTTATGTTTATTTTTATATTATCCGGACAGGGATTTCGTATATCAGCGAACTATATGCTATGCTTGGGGGCTAAATCTGTAATCACAGGAGCGTATTGAATATGGAAAAAACCAGAATAGTAATATCAGGTTTATGGGTAGCATTAATGTTAACTTATCTTTTGGGCGATGTGATTCGTGTATTTGCAGGCGATATAGAACCTGGGAAAATTAACGGGGACCATGTTTCACAACGGATGTGGTTAGGGATTGCTTTAATAATGCTGGTTCCGATTGTAATGATTATTTTAACATTAACGATAAATTTCCCAGTGATACGATGGATAAATATTATTACAATTATCGTAGTTATTGTTTTTAATATTTTTGGTTTACCTTATAAAGGCATTTATGACAATTTTTTAATCGGTGTTAGTTTTGTGATTAATTTACTAACACTTTTTTATGCTTGGCGATGGAATTAATGTTTTAGGAGACAAAAAAATGAAAGCTGTTATTTATGAGAATTATGGCTTGCCTGAAGTCCTTAAAATAAAGAATATCGAAAAGCCAAAGCCAAAAAATAATGAAATACGTGTAAGCGTAAAAGCATCATCTGTATCCGCTGGTGTTTTGTGGATCCGCAATGGAAGACACCCTGATTCGGATTTTTTTACCTTGATGATTCGTTTAATGTTTGGATTAAGAAAGCCCAAAAACCCGATATTAGGATATGAGTTTTCTGGCGAGATAGAATCAATTGGTGTGGATGTAAAATCATTTAATATTGGTGATAAAGTTTTCGGCACAACAACTGGACTTAAACAAGGTTCATATGCAGAGTATTTATGTGTTCCGGAAAAATGGAATCAAGGTGTTATATCAGTTATGCCTAATAATCTCACATTTGAAGAGGCGGCTGGAGTTCCGGTTGGAGGAATGACTGCATTAGACATCCTTAAAAAAGCGGATATCAAAAAAGATCAAAAAGTATTAATTTATGGTGCTTCTGGAAGTGTTGGAACCTATGCGGTTCAACTTGTTAAAAACTATAAAGCCGAGGTCACAGGAGTCTGTAGTACTACAAATATTGATTTAGTAAAATCTATAGGTGCAAAAAGTGTCATTGATTACACAAAAACTGATATTAAAAATATTTCTGAAAAATATGACGTCGTTTTTGATGCTGTAGGTAAAATAACCCAAAACCATTGTAAAAATATTTTAACAAGAAATGGTAAATATCTTACAGTGAAATCAATCACATCAGAAAAGCCAGAATATATAGATTATCTAAAAGAATTGATAGAAGCCCAAAAGATAAAACCAGTTATAGATAAGATTTATCCTATTGATGAAATTGGTGAGGCACATACTTATGTTGATAAAGGTCATAAGAGGGGTAATGTTATAATAAAAATATGTTAAATACACCCCAAGCACTTCATACAACACGGGGTATATGCGGCGTTTCGCTTCGCTCAGGATTCAACAAAACCCGTACCAATCGCCTACGCCGACCGTGCGGGTTTGCATCGCGGTGAATTGTGTGAAATTTTATTTTTCCGTTTTTTTCTTTATTTTTAGTTAGATTTCAGATATAATATAGGTTATGAATAAATATAAAGTATATATTGATACTTCCGTTATTGGTGGATGTTTTGATGAAGAGTTTAAATTATACTCAAATAAATTGTTTGAATCATTCGAAAAACAAATATATATTCCAATTATATCCGAAATTGTATTAGAAGAATTAGAAAAAGCACCCGATAAAGTTAAAGCAAAATTAAAATCATTAGAATCTTTACAAATCTATGAAATTACAGATGAAATTAGAATACTTGCAAATCAATATTTGATTGAAAGAATTATTACTCAAAATTTTTCAGATGATGCAATTCATATTGCATGTTCAACAGTGTATAAAATTGATGTTTTAGTAAGCTGGAATTTTAAGCATATTGTTAATTTTAATAAAATTAAGTTGTTTAATTCTATTAATTTAAAAGAAGGCTATTCTCATTTAGAAATAAGAACACCTATGGAGTTATTTAATGAATAAAACATTTGATTGCGTGAAAATGAAAAATGAGTTGCAAAAAAATTTGTATCATTCAATTAATCCAATAGATTTTAATGATTATGTTAATAAATTGAAATGTAGGATTAAAACAAATAAACTTTATCAGGAATTAAAAAGCAAGGTAAAAAAAACGGAAAAATAATACGATCTCACAACAGCGGTTACCCGGTTTCGCTCCCGTTGGTCGCAACTTCGGGTACTCGCGGAACGTTGTGTGAAATGTTGTGGCTCAGCTCAGACATTATGAAAAAGATTTTCATTTTACTAATGATTATTTTGATATTTAACTGCAATAATCAAAATAAAATTTCCGAAACAGAAAACAAAGAAAAAATAACCATCAATGAAGTGTCAAAAATAATCTCAACAAATTATGAATATTATTGTGAACAAGATGGAATTGTATTAACCGGTTTTTTATACACATATTTAACTTATGGCCCGCCAAATTATGGTGAAAATCCAGAAACAGATTCGAAAGAATATCCATATATTCTTAAACTTCAAAAAAACATTTCTGTTGGTGTTTTGTCAGATGATAAAATGAGTGAACCAACAATTGGAAATGAAGTCCATCTTGCTCCAATGGGAGAAAATATTCATAAGTATCTTCATAAAAATTTAAGTAATCATATTACGGTTAAAGGTAGTTTGTTTTTTCATCATACTGGCCACCATAGGAGACCAATAATGTTTTCTGTTTCGGAAATAATAAAATGAGCCAAGTACGGTCGCACAACGCGGGGTATATGCGGCGTTCCGCTTCGTTCAGGATTCAACAAAACCCGTGCCAATCGGCTACGCCGACCGTGCGGGTTTGTATAGCGGCAGACGGTAGCATAAGTTCTGGAGCTTAACAAGTTATGTTTATTTTTATATTATCCGGACAGGGATTTCGTATATCAGCGAGTTGTCGGACATGTTTGCCTAATGGAGAATATTAAAAATGGATAACCTGAATATACATATTGAATATTTAAATTACTTAAAAGATACATTTATTCAAAGCAAAGCATATTTTCCAACAATGAATAATGATGTCATAGGTAAATCCAATATATCAACAGGATTATTTTATCAAAATCTTGGATACAATATTCACTTTCAATTCGATCACAATTTAAACAGTAAGGATATTGTAAAATTTAATTTCATTAGTAATTGGCTTAATCAAAATTTTATTATTCGTATTTACGCTTATTTAGACTACCATAAATTTGTAAATAAAATTGATCAAAAAATTAATGGGTGGGAGTCTGTTGATTTGATTCGCCGGTTAAGACATTATTTTGCGCATAGAGGTGGGAAATTTAACAATAAAGATGCTGATGAAATTAAAACTGTAGAAATGATATGTCAAAAATATAATCTTAATCAAAATAATTTTAAAGATGATTTCCCTATTCCAATTGACAAAGTAATATTACCATTGTTGGATGATGTTTTAAAATATATAAAAAAAAGGTTATCCATTAAATGAAACGGCAAACACGATCCGACAACAGCGACTATGAGGTTCCGGGCAGTCAAGCTGCCCTCCACCCAAATTGCACTTTGTCACGGTTTTTGCATAAGCAAAAACTCGTGCCAATCGGCTACGCCGACCGTGCAACTTCTCATAGTCGCAGACGTTGGGCGAAACGGCCTTTAACTTTTCCCGGGCATCCGTGCCCGGTTTATATAATTATTAAAAATGGTTATATATGGTATATACTACCAAAGAGGGTATAAATATTATGAACAAATTAAAATGGGAAAAAAAATTTGAAACTGGTGATCAAGTTATTGATTCTCAACATAAAACTTTATTTGAAATGATAGACAATCTTCTTATTTCAATTTATGAGAAAAAAGAGAATAATGAAATATTTGATTCTGAGAAGTTTTTACAATCATATATGAGTCCACTCTAAAAACCCTCCCTAAAAGGCCGGAACGATTTCAATATTTCGG
>CAYTFO010000110.1:0-11668 GCA_964437135.1 uncultured Roseivirgaceae bacterium
TCAAATTTTAAATAAACCTGATCAGCTTTGTTAATTAAAGCAAAGGAAGAATACTTTTGCATCCATACCAAAATACTATGGATTCAGAATTTTTTACCCTTGTTGTAATTCCTTTATTGATTTTTCTTGCAAGAATTGCAGATGTCTCTATCAATACTTTACGAATTATTTTTGTGCTTCATGGCAAGAAGTTTATAGCTACTTTATTAGGTTTTTTCGAGTCATTCATTTGGCTCCTTGCCATAAGTCAAATATTTCAAAACCTAACAAGCTGGGTTACATATTTAGCATATGCAGGTGGTTTTGCCAGTGGAATATATGTTGGAATGTTAATTGAAGAGAAGCTTGCAATCGGTAAAGTTATTATCAGAGTAATAACACAAAAATCAGCAGAAGAACTAATAGGTTATTTCAATCAGCAGGCATTCAGATATTCTTTTGTTGATGCAGAATCTGATCAGGGAAGTGTTAATATAATTTTTACAGTAATTAAAAGAGAAAGCATTGAACAGGTAATTGGGCAGATCAAAAAATACAATCCCAATGCTTTTTATACAATTGAAGGCGTGAAGAAAGTAAGCGATGATATAGTCGGTGATGAAAGAGGATTTAGTTTTAAAAGAAAACTAGTTTAAACTTCGTCGTCATCACTGTTTTCGTCCGATAAATAATCTGCCATATGGTTTAGATCGCCATATTTATCTTCATAGTCATCTTTGATGTTGTCTTTCAATGTTCCGTCAGACCCAAAATCATCATCATCTTCGATGATTTGTTTCGCTTCTGATACGGTCATGCGTAACATATAGTATTTATCATCGGTCTCAAAAGGTAAAGCAGTCACTTTCTTGCCTTCCTTATCATAATAATGAATCAGGTTTTCATGGAAACCATAAGGATATGCAAGTTTGATTTGCTCCTGAAGTTCAATTTCCAGCTTTTCAAAATCTTTTATGATCCTTGGTTTTGAACTGGCCATAATATTTTACATTTTTACGCTTCAATTATACTAATTAAATTGTCTTAATTCTTATTGATGCTTTAATAATTGTGAAACTTTTTTTCCTTTTTTTATTGGCATCCATGTTTTTGAATTTCGCAACCGCTCAAGAGCTAATTTGGGAGGATAATTTTGATTCATTCGATAAAAATAAATGGACTGCAATTGAGGGTAATGGATGTCCAGAATTATGTGGATTTGGGAATAATGAACTTCAATATTATTCAGGCAATGAAAAAAACCTCAGAATTGAAGAGGGAATACTGATCATTGAAGCACATCTGGATAATTTAAATAATAGATACTCGAGTGCCAAAATCATTACAAAGGATAAAGGAGACTGGAATAGCGGCAGAATTGATATTAAGGCAAAATTACCTAAAGGGCGTGGTACATGGCCAGCATTCTGGATGCTTCCAACAAAGAAAAATATGAAATGGCCTTTCGATGGTGAAATAGATATCATGGAACATGTCGGCTTCAACCAGGGATGGATTTATGGTACCATACATACCGAAAAATACAATCACATGAAGGGGACCCAAAAATCAGATTCGATTTTTTTGAAGGATGTTTCCGATGAATTTCACATTTATTCAGTAGAATGGAAAAAAAATTCAATTACATGGTTTGTGGATGGAGTTGAGTTTCAAAAGCTTGACAGAGGTACAGAAAAAAAGGATGGGTGGCCCTTTGATATGAAATTTCATTTAATTCTTAATTTAGCTGTTGGAGGAAATTGGGGAGGTAAATATGGTGTTGATGACTCTATTTGGCCACAAAGATTAGAAATTGATTTTGTAAGAGTTTTCAAGATATAATTAAAAATATGAAAAGAATACTTCCAATAATAATTATTATGAGTTTAGTCTCTTGTATGGAAAATACCCCTAAAGCAGTTTCAGCAGAAGGTTCTATTGACCAAAAAGTTGATAGTCTGTTAAGTATAATGACTGTTGAAGAGAAAATTGGTCAATTAAACCTATATAATGGTACCTGGGAATTTACAGGTCCTGTACCCGATGATAATAATAGTAAAACTACCGCGGAAAATATAAGGAATGGCTTAGTAGGAGGTATGTTAAATGTTCTAACCGCAGATGCAATAAGAGAAGCTCAGAGACTTGCTGTTGAAAACAGTAGATTGGGGATTCCTTTAATTTTTGGATATGATGTTGTGCATGGTTATAAAACTATGCTTCCAATTCCACTTGCTCAGGCGGCAAGCTGGGATACTGATGTAGCAAGGATGGGATCAAGAATAGCTGCAAAGGAAGCTGCCTCAGCTGGATTAAACTGGACTTTTGCACCAATGATAGATATATCCAGGGATGCCAGATGGGGGAGAATAATGGAGGGTCCTGGGGAGGATCCTTATCTTGCATCACTCATGGCTAAGGCATGGGTTGAAGGTTATCAGGGTGATGACTTAAAAAGCGTAGAAACAATTGCAGCATGCGCTAAGCATTTTGCTGCTTATGGGTATGCGGAAGCTGGTAGAGAGTATAACACAGTAGAAATATCAGATAATACGATGTTTAACACAGTTTTACCTCCCTTTAAAGCTGCAAATGATGCTGGAGTAGCAACATTTATGAATGCATTTAATGATATTAATGGTATTCCTGCAACTGCACATAAACAGCTTCAGCGAGATATTCTAAAGGACAGCTGGAAGTTTGAAGGATTTGTTGTTTCAGATTGGGCATCCATTTCAGAGTTGATTTCTCATGGATATGCGCAGGACTCTGCCGAAGCAGCAAGTATGGCAATGAATGCCGGAAGCGACATGGATATGGCATCAAAAGTTTATGAAAGACATTTGAAAAAACAAATTGAATTAGGTAATGCTCAGATGTCTGACCTTGATGATGCAGTCCGAAGAATTCTTACTGTAAAATTTAAACTAGGGCTTTTTGATGATCCATACAGGTATTGCAATAGTGAGCGAGAGAAAAATACATTGCTTAATGCCCAACATCTGGCAGCTTCAAGAGAAGCTGCCCGAAAGTCGATTGTGCTCCTGAAAAATGAAAATATTCTTCCATTACCAAAAACAGCAAAATCAATTGCAGTAATTGGTCAGCTTGCTGAAAGTAAAGATGTGCCCTTAGGAAGCTGGAGAGCACAGGCAATAAATAATTCAGCGGTGTCAATTTTGGAAGGAATTCAAAACTCTGTTTCAAAAAATACGAAGGTAACATATAGTCGGGGTTATACATTAACTGAAGGAAGTAGAGATTTTATACATGAGCTTAACATTGTAGAAGGAAATGAAAGATTATTTCCCGAAGCTATTAAAGCAGCGAAGAGTTCTGAGATTGTTGTTTTAGTAATTGGAGAGGATTGCTTTCAATCCGGGGAAGGAAGAAGCCAGGCTGATATCACGCTTAAATCAAACCAGGAAGATTTATTTAATGAGTTACTTAAGGTTAATAAAAACCTGGTTGTTGTATTGACAAACGGAAGACCATTGGCTATTCCGGAGGTTATTAGAAAAGCACCGGCGATTGTTGAAATTTGGTACGGAGGATCGGAAGGAGGAAATGCTGCTGCAGATGTTTTATTTGGTGACTATAATCCAACTGGTAGACTGCCCGTTTCTTTCCCATATCATGTGGGTCAGGAACCCCTTTATTATGCAAGAAAGAATACCGGAAGGTTTACAACTAATGATTTTGATGATGGTCTTGTATTTTGGTCTCATTATACGGATGTTCCAAATGATGCAATCTTGCCTTTCGGTTTTGGTTTAAGTTATTCAACATTTGAATTTGGAGAAATGAACGTTGAGGTTGTTTCAGAAGGTAAAGTGAAAGTGCAAACCTCCGTTAAAAATACTTCGAAGATAGCAGGCAGTGAAGTGGTTCAGGTTTACATCAGAGATATAGCTGCTACTTTAGTTCAACCAATTAAAAGATTAGTTAGTTATCAAAGAGTAGAATTGGCTCCGGGAGAAGAGAGAGAAGTATCCTTCGAGCTTACAGAAAAAGACCTTGGTTACTATCACTCAGATGGTACTTATTTTGCAGATGATGGTGAATTTAATATTATGGTTGGTCCGAATTCAGCGGATTTAAAAATGATACGAATTAATATTAAATTTTAATTTTTTCTTGACAAATCCTACTGTTTAATTGTATAATTGTGTCCCATTATCAAAAATCGGCTATGATTTGAAAAAGTTAAGCCGCCAATCGTGAAGAAAATTGTACTTTATTTAGTATTATTTGGATTAATATGTCTAAATGATGCTACAGCTGACGAAATAGTCAATATCTCAGGACAGGTTTTTGAAGCAGAAACCGGAGAACCTCTTCCATTTGCACATGTTTTTATTAGTGATGTTGGTACAGTATCCAACAAAGATGGTTTTTTCAACCTGGCAGTTGATGAATCTCTTTTAAACTACGATTTAAAAGTCTCATTTATAGGGTATAATTCTGCCAGAGTTTCTCTTGCTGGAACAGAGGATTACAGTTCATTAAGAGTAGAACTCCAACCCGTGAGTTATGAACTTGAAGGAGTATACGTTAGGTCAGGTATATCAATAATGAGTAATGTATTAAACAGGATCGATTTCAATTATGAATACTCTCATCAGAGTGCATTATGCTATTTCAGAGAAAAACTATCCTCACAATTGAACACCCAGTATGTAGCTGAAGGAATCCTGGATATTTACCTTCCTAATAACTACAGCACAAATGATATACAAATAAGCGATGTCAAATCAAGAAGAAAAAGTTTTACGAGTGAAGAAGAAGCTGATTTTACATTGATAAAAGGCCATGCAAGCGATATGATTCAGTCGATTGTTTGGAGGAAAAATTCATTTTTAAATGATAAGTATAGAAAGCATTATGAATTTACTTATGATGGAGTAACTCAGTATAATGGAAAGGAAGTACTTATTGTAAAGTTCTGGCCCATTACCAGAAAAGGTAAGTTTCATGGGACCATGTTTGTCGATATAACCAGCTATGCAATAATTAAAGTAGATTATATACCCGATACATCAAAAAACAGATTCTGGGATTCAGTAAGATGGACGGAAGAATTTGATTATCGAGATGGTAGATGGTTTTTGTCTCGGGTGAGTTATGAAGGTGAATGGTTTGAGAATGATGAAAAATATACTTTTGAGAGTATGTTGGTTGTCAATGTAGTTAATACTGTAGATAATGTACCGGCAATGGGACTTCTGATGAGTAAAAACGATGTTTACTATGAAGAGGTTAAAGATGAGATGTTTACCGAAGAGTTTTGGAAAGGCTTTTCATTTGTGAAAATGGATGAATCTGAAATTTCAGAATTCTAATTTATACCCTTCCACCAATCCAGATTTTGTAAGTTTGTATTTTTAATATCAATTTTTTCACCAATCATAGGGGATAAAACCGGAACATTTAGTTCTACAGCTTTTTTAGTTACTCTTTTGACCGGGTCATCCCAACTGTGTAAAGCTAGAACGAAAGAGCCCCAATGTATCGGCATAAAAACAGAGGCTCTTAATTCTTTTGCAGCCATTGCGGTTTCCTCAGGCATCATGTGAATTTCATTCCATCTCTCATCATATTGCCCACATTCAAGTAATGCAATATCAAAGGGACCGTATTTTTCTCCTATTTGGATGAAATGCGGTCCATATCCACCATCACCGCTGAAATAAAAATTATAGTTATCAGATTTTATAACCCATGAAGACCAAAGGGTCTTAAATCTGTCATTCAATGCCCTTCCTGAAAAATGTCTTGCAGGCGTACTTATAAATGAGATATCGCCAATATTTTCCGAATCTTCCCAGTTGAATTCTTTGATTTTATCTCCCGAAACTCCCCAGCTTTTAAGGTGTTCGCCAACCCCAAGAGGAACGAAAAACTTTTTAGTTTTTTCATGGAGTGATTTTACAGATGGGTAGTCCAGGTGGTCATAATGATCATGAGAAAAAATGATCAGGTCTATTTCGGGTAATTTAGAAACTTCAATAGGCAATCCATAACTAAATCGTTTTGAACCAAATGCCGGAATAGGAGAGGGGGAAGAGCCAAACATAGGGTCAATGAGAATATTCAGGCCTTCAAATTGCAATAAGAAAGCGGAATGGCCGAACCAAATTAAATTATATATGCTATCTGGGTTTTGAACTATTTCAAGCGAGTCAACCTTATTTACGGGCAGGGGTATTTCGGGTTTCTGTCGGGGAATGCCATTCCAATAATCTTTAATTATGGAAAAAACCTTGGCGGTACCCATTTCCATTTTTGTTTCGATCTCATTTTTAAAAACGCCATCAGTGTAATTCGATAATTTCTCGAATTCCTTTTTCTTCTCTTTCGAATAGGATTTACCAAACTGGGGACTTAAACTTATGAAAAGCCAGGAACCAAAGATCAGGATAGCAATAATCCCGAAAACTATTATTAATGTCATTTTAATTATTTTCATTCTTTTGATCTTCGGTCTCTTCAGTAAACACACCTGAACTTAGATATCTATCGCCCCGGTCACAAACTATCGACACAATTTTTGCTGGATTTTTTATTTTGGAAGCATATTTAAGAAGACCCGCTTGTACTCCGCCACTGCTAAGCCCTGCAAAAACTCCGGTTTCTAACGCTAATCTTTTTGTCATCTCAATAGCTTCATCACTCGATACAAATACTATTTCATCTACTTTTGATTCATCATAGATTTTGGGAAGAAACTCGGGCGACCATTTTCTTATTCCCGGAATACTGCTTCCTTCTTCTGGTTGCACGCCTATTATTTTGATATCAGGATTTTGCTCTTTTAGATACATGGAATTTCCCATGATTGTACCTGTGGTACCCATACTGGCCACAAAATGTGTGATAGTGCCTTTTGTGTCTCTCCAAATCTCAGGACCGGTTGTTTTATAATGAGCCAGGAAGTTATCATTATTTCCAAATTGATTGAGCGTGAAGTAGCCTTCATTTTGAACCATTTCTTCAGCTAATGTTCTGGAATATTCAATTGTTTTGTCAGCGGGTGTCAAAATTACGGTCGCCCCATAAGCCTTCATAGTATCAATACGTTCCTGCGTTGAATTATCAGGCATAATCAATGTGATATTTAACTTGAATGAAGCTGCTACCATAGCCAGTGCAATTCCGGTATTTCCACTTGTGGCTTCTATTAATTTGCTGTTTTGATCAATATCACCTCTTTTCAAAGCTTCATTGATCATATTGTAAGCGGGTCTGTCTTTGACTGATCCTCCGGGATTATTTCCTTCCAGTTTTCCATATACTGTTATATGCTCAGGAATTTCAGAAAGGTTTATGCGAACCATTGGAGTGTTCCCGATTAGTTCACCTATATTATTTGCTAAATTCATTCACCAAATGTTTATCAGATGACTTGTAATATATTCTGGAGTTTTCTGGTACGCTTTCAGTGATCCAAACATTTCCACCTATTATTGATCCCGAACCTATTTTAGTGTTTCCTCCAAGAATGGTTGCACCGGCATAGATGATCACATCATCTCCAATTGATGGATGCCTTTTGATTTTTGCCATACTTTTATCTACACTTAAAGCTCCTAAAGTGACTCCCTGGTAAATTTTGACATTATTTCCTATTTCACAGGTTTCACCAATAACCACTCCAGTACCGTGATCTATGCAAAATCGATTCCCTATTCTGGCATTAGGATGAATTTCAATGCCGGTTTTGTTGTGAGCATATTCTGTAAATATGCGAGGCAAATAGGGGATATTTAATTGTAACATCAAATGAGCAATTCGGTAAACTGAAATAGCAAAAAAGCCCGGATAAGCACGAACAACTTCTTTTCCATCATGTGCCGCAGGATCTCCCATTAAAATAGCTTCAGCGTCGCCCTGCGTTTTGTCATAAACTTCTTCTAGTTGGTCAAAAAACTGTCTGCAAATTGAATCTATATTATCCTTTTCGCACGCGGAAGTTTTGCTTAGGAGTTTTTCAAATTCAATTCTGAGCTGATTAAAGCGTGTTTCTATTTCTAGCTTTGTCGTGAGTCTCACATTATTCAATTCCGGGTAAAGGAATTCGAGTAATCCGACCAGGAAAGAGTCTATCTCTTTTTCCCCAGGAAGCGCTTTAGGCACATGATGTGCTTTAGAAATTTTTTCTAGGAATGAATTTTTCATAATGAACAATTACTCTGTATTAACACGATTCATATGAGTAAATGTTCATATAAAAATATTTTAGTTTAATTTAATGATCCAGCCAACTTTTAAATTCTGGGGTTTTTTCTGCACTTATTACAATTTCAAGTTCACAGGGAGGGGTTACATCAATCTTTAAACGTCCCTTAAAATATGGGTGTATCTCCGAGATGGAATCATATGAAACTATAATTTGCCGGTTCGCTCTGTAAAATTCCTTAGGGTCAAGCTGATCCTGTAGGGTTTCCAGAGTTTGATCTGTAGGTAGCTTTTTGCCGTCTTTTGTGACTATATATGTTAGCTTATTGTGACTGTAGAAATATGAAATTTTCTCTACGGGTACAGCGGCAATTTTTTGGCCAATCTTGATCAGGAATCTTGATTTATAAGATTTCTTTTGATTCTGAATAAGATCGTATAAAGACTCAAAATCAGCCGGAAACTTATTTTGAGAAGTTCTTTCAATGTATTTATTTAAAGCGTCCTTTAGTTTTTCCTTTTGAATCGGCTTTAGTAAGTAATCAATACTATTAACCTCAAAAGCTTTGATTGCGTACTGATCATAGGCTGTAGTGAAAATAACCGGAACTTCTGTTTTTATTTCTTTGAACAGATCAAAACTAAGGCCATCCAACAGACGAATATCACTTATAATAATATCAGGATCTTCGTTTGCATTAAACCATTTTTTGCCCTCTTCAATACTCTTGATCACAGCGACGATGTCATGTGAATCGTCGATCTCTTTAAGTATATTTATTATACGATCAGAAGCTAATGTCTCGTCTTCAAAAATTAAGATCTTCATATCGTTTCTATTTCAATTAATGGGACATCGGCGATATATTCTGTTGATGTCTTCTGAAAAAGTACGTTTTCTGAACTAAAGTAACTATATCGCTCTTTTATATTTTTCAACCCTGTGCCGGATTTAGATTTTAAATCTTCAGGTTTTTCATACAGAGTATTTACCACTCTTAGTCTATGATTTTTTCCTTCAATTTTAATCTTTAGTGGCCTTGATTCAGTAATAATATTATGTTTTATAGCATTTTCAATTAATAACTGAAGTGTCAAAGGTGGTAGCATGCTGAAGTATGCATCATCTTCAATATCAATATTGAATTGAATATTGTTTTCAAATCTGGTATCTATAAGGAAAATGTATGATTTAATAAATTCAATTTCTTCCTCCAGTGTTATTAAATCTTCAACCTTTGTTAATAACATTGTTCGGTAAACCTGTGCGAATCTTACTAAGAATTCCTGAGACATTTCAGTGTCTTTATCAATAAGACTACTCAGAATATTTAGATTATTGAAAAGGAAATGGGGATCTAAATGATTTTTGAGTGAAGATAACTGAGACCTCATGCTCTCTTTCTGGTATTTTTCCATCTCAAGCTCAGTCTTCTGCCAATGAGATAAAAATTGTAAACTAAAATATATGGAGTATAGAGGAATGAAAAGTATTGCACCAAATACATTAGTTACTATTATTTGTTCTACATCCGGAGGTGTCTCAGTAAATCCAATTTTAAATATGTAGTAACCAATATTGATAATTATCAAGGAAAAAACAATTCCAATGAGTAGGTGCGAGAAAAATCGTCCTCTTCCGTATTTAAGCCAGGGAAACCACTTATTCATCAATACTGTGATTCCATAATTTCCTATGGCTAACAATATCAGGACAAAAAGGATCAGACCGATTGTATAGAAGATAATAGTATTCTCCTCACTAAAGAAATAATAGCCCAGTGCAGTAAAGATTACTGTAAACAGGACTATTAATAGTATTGTCCGCCTATTTTTCATTTCTTCCTTTGACTAAAGTACTTAATCAAAGTTTATTTCGACGATTTTGTCCCACTTTATAAATTCCGGTTCGGAATTCGGAGAACTATAAACCAATAACCCATCATTTTTATCAGATACATCTCTTTCTCCGCCAAGTAGTATTTTATCCCCGTTTTTTAATTCAATCATAGAATAGGCATAATTTTTTGGGATGATGCTTTCTATGTTTCTGAATGCAATTTGATATTTCACATCATCGTCATTTGCATCAAGTGTTTCTATTTCCCACTTTTCATCCAAATCGTATATTATCTGACCTTTAAATTTATCTCCCTGGATGGTATAGACAGAACCAAATAATCCTTTTGGACTTTTATAATCTGTGTATGCCCAACCCGAGTTTGGTGCTTCTACTAGTTTTGCGTTTATAAAATATTTCCACGGAATATCTATTTTACCAACACCTGGAACTGTCATGATTATTCCACGATTGCTATTGTCAACATCATTTGAATTGGTAAGGTAAAACTCACGACCTGACTTCATTTCCACTATACAGCCATCTCCTTTTTTCTCGATGTATTTTATTTCAGAAAAGGCAATCGATACGTCTCCATCTCTATTATCACCATCCAATTTGTCTGTTCCGATTCTTTCATCATGATCCCATTGTATAAATCCCGTGAAGGTACCTTTACGATAGGTTTCTACAGTTCCATATATTGGTTTCCCTTTACGGATATTTAGATCTTTTGGTGTGGGCTGGAAATCAATTCTTTCAATTCTATCCCATTTTACGGATACTTCACCAATTTCATTATCCTTTATTCTGAGAGTTGTGCCTACATCATTATACCCAGTACCGTTTAATCTTATTTCAGTGTTATTTTTCAAAACTAGGGTTAATTCATCTCTGTTAAAATCCTGCAATGTTTTTATATCTCCAAATTCACAGGAAAACTGGTGTGATAAACCAATTTTATCTTCCCAGATACTTTCCAGGGTCCAGTCAAAATCATTCCAGCTTTTATCCTTCTTATCTGAATAGCTTGAATAGCTATCATTCTTTTCCTTTGCAGCATTGAAATAATCATTCCAGAAAATTTCTTCATTTCCCCATCGAATCTGACCCTGATATGTTTGATCAAAAGTTTTTACAGTGCCATAGATATACCCTTGTGTATCCTGAGCCATAGCATCTGCAATCAGAAATGCAGCCAGGATATTTCCAAGTAAAATCAATATGGTTCTTCTGTGTTTCATTGTTACCTTTATCAAACTCTGTACACTATTCATACATCAAAACTGTAAGAATAGTTTTTCATTTAAAACTACTTATTGTTGATACTGTAATTTTCCTTTCTGAATCGAGAAAACATCTAACCGAAATGGACTGTTTATATTTGTTTATTTTAATGTAAAAAATTGAATGAATACTTATTTGTTAGTTAAATATCTACATTACATCGGCATATTTTCCGTAGTCGGTGGATTATTTATGGAACTGGTTCTTGTGAGAAAGGAAATGAGCCGAAAAGAACTGGCCAGGCTATGGAATATTGATGGAGTTTATGGAATAGGTTCTGTGTTTGTTTTGACAATTGGATTTTTGCTTTGGTTTGGTGTAGGTAAACCAGCCGAGTTCTATTCTGCCAATTGGATCTTTCATTCAAAGGTTGGGATTTTTGCA
>CAYTFO010000110.1:11678-12027 GCA_964437135.1 uncultured Roseivirgaceae bacterium
GTGCCCTTTCTATTTGGCCGTCTCGTTTTTTTTACAAAAACCGCAGGAAAAAACTTACTGAAGAAAACCAATCTGAATTAATTCAGGTCCCCGTTTACATCCGTAACATTATTAAAATCGAAATTGGATTATTATGTCTAATGCCATTGCTTGCAGTTTTGATGGCCTCAGGGATAGGTCAGATAAAGGGGTGAAATTTATTCACTTTTAGGCAGGTGATGCACTTTTTACAGGGGCGTGCATTTTTATTTTCATCATAAACAGGTCTTCTGCACCACCATACGGAGTCCTGAACTTCAGCAGGTAACAATTTAAATGCCTGCTCTTTTGTTACATCAAGCATAGGGTA
>CAYTFO010000111.1:0-1334 GCA_964437135.1 uncultured Roseivirgaceae bacterium
AGGTCAAAAAACGCATTATTTTCACTTTATCTAAAACCCTCATTCTTAGATATTAAAAAACAATTCTTATTAACATTTATAGCATCGATGGCTGTGAGAGAATCATTATCTCTTCTTTCAGGAAATGCCAACATAAAAATCAAATGGCCAAATGATGTTTATGCAGAAGGCAGGAAAGTCTGTGGAATTCTTACCGAATGCAACCTGCAAGGTGAAATAATTCAATCTGCGGTGGTAGGAATTGGAATTAATGTCAACCAAAAAAAATTTAAGAACAAATTTGCCACTTCCCTTCAAAATATTTCGAACTCAAATTTTATTATTTCTGAAGTTATTGAATCAGTATTATTAAGCTTTGAAAAGTATTATCTAATGCTTAAGTATGGACACTCAAAGGAAATAATTGAAGATTATCAAAAACATATGCTTTGGATAAATGAAACAAAAAACTTCAAAACATCTTATGATATTATTACTGGAGAGATTCAAGGAGTTAATGAACAAGGATTTTTAAAGGTAAGATGTAATTCAAAGATCGAGACATTTAATTTTAAAGAAATAGAGTATCTATTAGATGTATGATTATAATTTTTAAATTTGCATCTCTTTTAAGAAAATAAAACAAAAACATGATAGAAGAAAAGCTTAATTGCAAAGTGAAGGATATTGCGCTTGCAGACTGGGGAAGAAAGGAAATTGATCTTGCTGAGGCAGAAATGCCCGGATTAATGGCACTCAGAGAAGAATTTGGAGAATCAAAACCACTGAAAGGTGCAAGAATAGCAGGTTGTTTGCACATGACTATTCAAACTGCAGTGCTTATTGAAACTTTAAAAGAACTTGGAGCGGAAGTTTCATGGTCTTCCTGCAACATATTTTCAACCCAGGATCACGCTGCTGCAGCAATTGCTAAAGCTGGAATACCAGTGTTTGCGTGGAAGGGAATGTCTGAAGAAGAATATGAATGGTGTATTGAACAAACACTTTACGCTTTTGAAGATGGAAAACCATTAAATATGATTTTAGATGATGGTGGAGATCTGACAAACGTCGTACTAGACAAACATCCAGAGTTGGTAAATGAGATTAAAGGAATATCTGAAGAAACAACTACAGGAGTTTTAAGATTGTATGAAAGAATGAAAAAAGGTACTCTTCCTGTACCGGCAATTAATGTTAATGATTCAGTAACAAAGTCCAAATTTGATAATAAATATGGATGTAAAGAATCTTTAGTTGATGCAATTAGGAGAGCTACTGATATAATGCTGGCAGGAAAGGTTGCAGTTGTTGCAGGATATGGAGACGTCGGAAAAGGATCGGCTGCTTCGCTT
>CAYTFO010000111.1:1344-7500 GCA_964437135.1 uncultured Roseivirgaceae bacterium
AGCTGGAGTTAGAGTGATTGTTTCTGAGATTGATCCAATTTGTGCGCTTCAGGCTGCAATGGATGGGTTTGAAGTTAAGAAAATGATTAATGCAATTCCAAGAGCAGATATTGTAGTAACTGCAACTGGTAATAAAGATATTATTCGATCTGAGCATTTTAAAGCAATGAATGATAAGACCATAGTTTGTAATATTGGTCACTTTGACAATGAGATCGATATAGCATGGTTGAATAAAAACTATGGTGAGACAAAATCTCAAATAAAACCTCAGGTTGACTTATATAATATTGATGGCAATGATATTATAGTTCTTGCTGAAGGAAGACTTGTAAACCTTGGGTGTGCTACAGGACACCCCTCATTTGTGATGTCAAACTCATTTACAAATCAGACTTTAGCACAAATGGAGCTTTGGAATAATACTAATAAATATGAGAATGCAGTTTATACACTACCGAAGCACCTTGACGAGAAGGTAGCAGCTCTACACTTAGAAAAAATTGGTGTTGAACTGGAAACATTAACTAAAGAACAAGCTGATTACATTGGCGTAGAAGTCAGTGGACCATTTAAGCCAGAACATTACAGATATTAATTTTATTAAAGCCATCCTGAATATTTAGGATGGCTTTTTTAATTCTCCAGATTTATTTTTTTTGGATTTAAGATATTCCCTGTCTTTTTAATCTATTTTTATAAATTCGGTTTATAAAAAGTTCGTTCACCAATTTGAAGATCTCAAAGCCAATAGATATCGTTTACATCCATTCACTGGACCTTTCAGCATCAGAAACTTCCGAGACTTTCGTAGTTAACAATGTATTAAGTTTAGCTAAATATGCAAACTCAGTAGAGCTTGTTGCAATTTCTCGGTCGGATGGAGATGTTGAGGAGCTGATTTGCAAAAACTTTGGTCTGGATAAATTACCTGAAAACTTAAAATTGACCACAGTCAAAACTTTCAAGAGAACAAAGCTATTTTTCTATTTATTTGTTAGAAATCTTGTTAGAAGATTAGATTCGAAGAAATTAGTAATAACAAGGTCTCATGGAGTTCTTAAATGGTTGTTTTTTCTGAATAAACCAAAGCAAACACTCGTTTTTGAAACACATGATTTTTTCTACTCATTAGGTGAAAGGTTAGATGGAAAAAAAACCAATAGAAAAAGGAAAAGTAAGATTGAGCATAAATATTTTAATCGTTTAAATGCGCTAATTTCCTCAAATGATTTTCAAGGAAATTTGTACAGTCAATTCTTTAAAGAAATTCCGGTGAGGTCATTCCCTACCGGGCTGAGGAAAATCTACTATACAAGAAATCCAAGAAATAAGAAAATTGCATTTATTGGATCTCTTGAACCCAGACAGGGACTTGATCGAATAGTCTCTTTAATCAATTACCTGGATGATGATATTTCTGTCATAGTGGTAGGTGGAAGAAATAAAAATGAGATCGAATATTTTAAGTCTCTTTTCAAAGATCAAAAAGTAATAGATAGGATTGAAATTTTTGGTTGGTTAAATAAAGAAAAACTTTTTAATTTATTGAAAGATGTGCGTTTTGGGTTAATGCCAGTTTATGTCGAGGAACATAGGTATTCTCTTCCATTAAAATTATATGATTATTTTGCTATCGGAATACCGGTTATTACATCGAAACTCGAATCAATAAAGAGTATTGTCATGGACGGTTCAACAGGATTTTATACTAATTGGGAAAACCCAAAAGAATTATCTGAATTAATCAAGCTGAAATTGCAGGAAGAGGAGTGGAGCATCTTATCAAACAATGTTTACAAAATGGCAGAAAAAATCACATGGGATCTGAGAGCAAAAAATCAAGTAGAATTCTATAGTGAATTGATGTAGTATGTTGAAGTTTATACATCGTAGAAGAATTCAAAGATTACAAAAAGAAGAGGACATTTATGCTTCCGCTGTTTTTTTAAACCCAGTTCTTCAAAGATTTTCTACAATATTACCATTCACTCAATATGCAGCAAGACCGTTTGTAATTGCAACACTATTCAATGAAATTCAAATTAACGAGCGTCAAAACTTTTTGGAATTTGGCATTGGTCTTTCAAGTCTTACGCTTGCTAAAGCGATTCAAATAAATAATCTCAAAACAAAAATTTATAGTGTAGAACACGACAAGGAGTGGATTGATAAAGTTAAAGCTTCAATTGATAAAGAATCTTTGGGTGAGATTATTGAAATCATTCATTCCCCAATTGAAAAGATTGAAACTGAATTAGGTGAAATTGAATGGTATGATCAGGATGTTTTGATTAATAATCTTAAAAGTATAAAATTTGACCTTATATATGTTGATGCTCCTCCCGGACTAAGATCATACAATAGGTATCTTGCTTTTCCTTTCCTGAAAAAAAATAACTTGCACAATCAAAAATATGCAATATACCTGGATGATGCTGGAAGAAAACATGAGAAAAAAATCATAGCTCAATGGGAAAAAGAGTATGGTATTCAGTTCGAATATATTCTTGATCATCTAGCAAGATATATTGATGGAGACTCTCTAAAAATCAAATTAACGAACTCAAAATGAGGCTTTTCATCACTTTTCATAAGTTATTTCTTCGTAAACTTTGATTGTTTCTGCTGCTGTTTTTTCTTTAGAAAAATTCAAAATCGTTTTTTTACCTTCTTCTTTAAAACGATTTCTTAAATCTTCATCTTTTATGAGGAGCTCAATTGATTTCGCCAATTCTTCTGGATCCTGAACATTTGTAAGCAATCCATTTTTATTGTTTTCAATCATTTCCGGAACCCCTCCGGCTCTTGTCGCAACTATTGGAATGCCACAACCCAAAGCATCTAATACACTAGTACCTAATCCTTCTGTTTTAGAAGTAAATAAAAAAATATCTAAGGAACTCAGAGCCTCAATAATTTCAATAATAAAACCAGTTAAAATTATATTCTTCAAGTTTTTTGATTCAATATATTCTTTGATATCTTCTCTTAAAGGCCCATCTCCAATTATAAAAAAAACTACTTCTTTTTGTTTTTTAGAAATTATCTCAGCGGCGTCAACAAACGTAAAATAGTCTTTATGGTCTGCGAGAGCAGATGTATTTCCAATCAGAATATTATTTTCTTTTAAATCGAACCTATTTCTTAAAAAATTATGTTTTTTAACCTTAGTATATTTTCCTAAATCAACACCACTATGAATTGTAATTAATTTATCCTTATTCTTGATGTCAGGAGAAGTTATTCTTTTGATTTCTTCACTGACACAAATTATCTTTTTAATAAGTGGGTGATTGTATTTGTATTTACTGAATTTATTTCTCTTGATAGGGAAATCAACTCTCCTTGATAATACCAAAGGGATTTTTAATTCAAAAAATGAAGAAATAATTGCAAGAGTATGTGATTTCGATGTATGTAGGTGAATGAGATCCGGACTAAATCTTTTTACCGCTTTGATGTAATTCAGAACTGTTTTTATATTGTAGGGAGATCTAAATGTAATATCAAAATAAGGAAGATTCTTTTCTAGACAATAGTCATGAACAGGAGAATTCTTAGCACAGACTATCAAACTGTCAATCTTAACCTTCAGGAGCTCTTCATGCAAGTAGATTATTTGTTGTTCACCACCGCGCCAGGAGTTTTCACTACTTACATGTAGAATTCTCATCAATTAAGAATTTTGTATTTGACTCCAAAAAGAGCACCAAATGATGTTCCAAAATCACCTGAATCATATCCAAGTGAGCCAAAAAAGTCAAACTTTTCATTTTTATTGAGAACATTTAAACCTAGATACTGCATTCCCACTGCATTTAAAAAATAGTATTCTCTATCTAGATTCCAGCTTCCTCTAAAACCTCCATATTTCCCTGCATAGGTTCCATAATTGTAGGTAAGCGTAAATAAGAAATTAAAATCCCAGTTTTTATAATAAGTTGCAATCCCAATATGATGCCCTACAATCCGATTATTTATTATAAACTCTCTATCTGAGGTTGTCAACCCCGTGAGTTCATTGAATCTATCAGCATTAGTAAATAGTGCGTTTCCAATATTCATTCTGTGAAAAGTATTACCTAATGGATATTGACCATTATTATAATAATCATCTCGACCTCCCCAATTATAACCAAAATTACTTTCAACCCTTATTATATCAAGATATTCATCATCAGAAACATTAGTGGTTTCAATCCCATATTGATCAAATAGGAATTGATCTTTGTCATTGATTTCAAGTAATTGCCCAATAGTATAAAATTGTCCATTGACAATAGGGTCATAGGTTCCTTCACCTGATTGATGTAAAGTATTTATATTCTCATAAACAATGCTTTTGATAAATGGGTGGTCATCAAACTCAAGCTCGAGATAAAGAATATAATCCTTATTACTCGTAAAGTTTGAACTAATACCTGATCCATCACTAATTGGTTGTTGAAAAGAGGCTTTAAACAAATTGTTTTTAAAAGGGATTTCAAACCCTAAATCAAAAACTCCAAAATGCGCACCAGCTGCATTGATACTATCGGATGGATTATTAGAACCTGTTGCATTACTAGCAAAAAATACTTCCCAGAAATTAGAAGGTAATGGAGTTCCATCTGGCTTTGTTCCGCCATATAAAGCATTATGATTAATACCAATAAATGGGTTAATTGGAAGTTTTGCTGTTTTTAAGTACGCAAATATTTCATGGTATTTAGCATCTTTAATAACCCTTTCATCCTCAAGCCAGCCTACTGATATCATTCCTTTTACCTCTATATACTTAAAAAAGGGTATTGGAGTATATTCATAAATACCACCTTCAACTCTAGTTATTGTTCTTGAATTTCTACTACGAAAGAGATTTCCTGAACCTAAATCATCATTGTACCAATCATTAGTGTTCTGATTTTTCCCAAACCGCAATTCAATTTTGTCATATGTTAGATTTACAAAACCCTGATGGAAAAATGATTGGTCAATATCAGGTTTGATAACATAATCAACCCCAGTTTCAATTTTCAAATCACCTATTATATTGATGGGGAGATAAAAAGAAGGCTGTATATAACCATCATTAGAATTTGGATCAAGTCTTCCATAGCGATTATGTCCAACATGAAAAGGCAAATGGCCGTCTATACCAACAGCAGCTGCTCCTTCTACAGATAACTTAAGAGAATCAATTTGTCCTGATACTATTAAACTATTGGTGATTGTGAAAATGACTAAAATATACTTTCTGATCATTTTTGATTGTTTCATGTAAACCAGTCGGCAAAACTAATTCATTGTTGTAAATTCATTAGTCTGATAACTTATAAGTTCTACTTATGTATTCATTCCAATGCCAACAACCGATTGTTATATAAAACGTTCCAATAACTACATCCCTTAGATTGGATGTATATATTTATATTTACAGGAGACACATAACATGCAAGAGGTAATTACGAAAAAAATGGATGAGGTATCTACAAAACATAAATATGATAGAAAAACGCAGCTTTCTATTTTTGAAAATGAGTTTATGCCTCACATAGACGCGATGTACAATTTTGCTTTTAGACTTACATTTGATGAAGATACTGCTAAAGACCTGGTTCAAGACACCTATTTAAAAGCTTTTAGATTTATAAACTCATTTGAAAGAGGGACTAATGCTAAAGCCTGGCTCTACAGAATATTAAAAAACAGTTTTATAAATGAATTTAGGAAGAAGAGTAAAGAGCCTGCGAAAGTAGATTATCAAGAAGTAGAGAACTTCTACAATTCAGATGATGTTGATGAAAAAACAACAGTTGACTTACGGGTAGAAGCAGTAAAAGATATGATAGGTGACGAAGTGAGTATAGCTTTGAATTCACTTCCTGTTGATTTTAGAACAGTTATCATTCTTTGCGATCTCGAAGGGTTCACATATGAAGAAATGGCCAAAATATTAGATATTCCAATCGGAACCGTTAGGTCAAGACTTCATAGAGCACGAAATTTGCTTAAGGAAAAATTAGGGCAGTATGCAAAGAAAATGGGGTATTAGATAAAATTTTTAAAATGGAAAGTAACAAAGAAGGAGGTTGCAAAGAATTTAAAAAGTGCATGGAGATTTTGCATTTGATGCTCGATAATGAAGCGACTGATAACCAGGAACAATATGTA
>CAYTFO010000111.1:7510-11196 GCA_964437135.1 uncultured Roseivirgaceae bacterium
TAAAAGATCACATTGAAATATGTATGGTTTGTTTTGAGCAATATGAAGTAGAAAAACAAATAAGAGACCTCATTAAAACTAAAATTGAACAAAGGCCAGTGCCAATCGACTTGATTGAAGACATTAAAGGTAAAATTCAGCATTTCGGCTAATGAGTTTAGAAGGGAAAGCAATAATTTTTTCAGCCCCATCAGGTTCTGGCAAGACTACCATAGTAAGACATTTACTCAATAAATTCCCTGAATTGGAGTTTTCGATTTCAGCTACCACAAGAGAACCTAGAAAAGGAGAAATAAATGGAAAGGACTACGAGTTTTTAACGGAAAGTGAATTTCGTCAAGCTATCAATTCAAATAAATTTCTTGAGTATGAAGAAGTATATCCGGGTCGTTTTTATGGAACTCTCATTTCTTCTGTTGAAAAAATTTGGCAGTCAGGGAAACATGTAATTTTTGATGTGGATGTTGTTGGTGGAGTAAATCTAAAAAAGAGTTTAAAAAATAAGGCACTGGCAGTTTTTGTCAAAGTTAAGTCAATTGATGATTTAGAAGAGCGACTAAAAAAACGTGATAGTGATTCGACGCAGGAAATAAAAAAAAGGGTCAAAAAGGCAGTAGAAGAAATAAAATACGAATGTTTTTTTGATACAATTCTGATTAATGAAAAATTGGATCAAGCATTAAAAGAAGCCGAAAACATCGTATCTGAGTTTTTAAAAAATGAATAGAATCGGACTATTTTTTGGATCTTTTAATCCTATTCATATTGGTCATTTGATAATTGCCAATCTAATACATCAATCAGAAATGGTCGATGAGATATGGTTTGTTATCACTCCTCAAAATCCGCTTAAAAAAAGCTCAAATTTAATTCATACTTTCGATAGGATTGATATGATTAATGCCGCTATAAGTGAACATTATAGTTTCAAAGTATGCGACATTGAGTTGAAGTTACCTAAACCAAATTATACGGTAGATACATTAACTTATCTTCAGGAAAAATATCCGGAAAAGAAGTTTTTCTTAATAATCGGTCAGGATAATTTGGTACAATTCCGTCGATGGAAAAACCATAAAACTATTTTAAAAAATCATAAGCTGATTGTTTACCCGAGACCTAATTCAAAAAGTTCTGACTTGGAAAAGCATGACTCAGTAAAATTTATTGAAGCACCTTTAGTTGATATCTCTGCTACTTTGATCAGAAAACTTATAAAGTCAAATAAATCAATTAAATATCTGGTTCACCCAAATGTTGAAGAGATAATTCATTCAAGAAAACTTTTTTTATGAAGCGTAAGGTTGCATTAATTGAATTAGGACGCTCACACACAGAATGTCTGTATTCACAAATTCTTTTTCTGTCAAGAAAATATGATGTTGAGATAATATGCAACAGTTTTTTAAAAGAATTGACATCTAAGATTAAAGAGACATATAATATATCATACTATGATATCGGGAAAACGTCTGATGTCCTAAGTAAATTAAAAAAATACTTAACCAGCTCTGGGTTTGATAAAATTATTTTTAATTCCATCCAGGAAAAATATGCGAAAAAACTAGCACTGAATCTTTTTTTTAGTAAGATTGAAATAATTGGCTTACTTCATAGGTCAGATAAACTTTCCAGAAGCTTTAGTTTTTTTATTTTATCATTTAAAATAAAAAAGTATTTTGTCCTTCACGATTATTTACTTCAAAATTTGAATCCAAAAAGAGTCAGAGTAAAACCATTTTATGCTGTATTTTATCCAAAATATGAATTAGAGGAAAAGTTTAAGAAAAAGTCAGGTGAAATTTGGATTACTGTACCTGGCTCTGTTGAATTTAAGAGGAGAGATTACATTTCCTTATTGGAGCCTTTGAACGGAAAGAAGATAGGCAATAATATCAAAATCATTTTTCTGGGGAGATACAAACACAGAAAGGAAGAAAGCAATTTTGTGGACAATATAATTTCAAAAAATAATTTCTCAAATCACTTTATTTTATTTCCAGATTCTGTAGAAAACAGTATTTTCTTTTCTGTTATAAATCAAACAGATTATTTACTTCCTCTTATTCATTTAGATGAAGAAAATAAATCAATCTATGATAACCAGATTTCAGGAACGTTCAATCTTGCATTAGGATTTAAAAAAATAATGTTGATAGAAGACAAATGGAGGAATAAATATTTATTCAAAGAAAATACTATTGCCTATAAAAAGGAGAACTTAATTGAGATAATAAATGAATTGCAGGAGATAAAAAAGCCTGATTTTCTTGAAAATGAAAAATATTCAATAGAAAATCAGGCAAACTATTATAATCAATTTCTTGAAAATGAAAATTAGATAGTCATAATATCTGTTTCTTTGGCACTTAAGAGATCATCAATTTTTTTAACATGAATATCTGTGATTTTTTGTACCTCATCCTCCGCGTCTTTCACAAGATCTTCGGAGACATGTTCCTTTAGTAATTTTTTTAATTGATCATTAATGTCTTTCCGAACATTTCGAAGGCTTATTTTACCATTTTCTGCTTCATTTTTGGCCTGCTTAACAAGGTTTACTCTTCGCTCTTCAGTTAATGGTGGAATGTTAATTCTTATGAGTTCTCCATCATTTTGAGGATTCAGCCCCAGGTCGCTATTTATAATCGCTTTCTCAATTTCTGCAATCATATTTTTTTCCCATGGTTTAATAGCAAGTGTTCTTGCATCGGGTGTTGAGACTGAAGCTACCTGATTAAGAGGTGTCATATTTCCATAATATTGAACTTCTATTCCATCTAGCATATTAGGCATTGCTTTTCCTGCCCGAATTTTTGTGAGTTCCGTGGCCGTGTGAGATACGGTTTTATCCATCAATTCTTTAGCTTGCTCAAGATAAAATTCAATGTCTTCCATATCTGTTAATTTATTAATGTTCCTACTTTTTCTCCTGAAATTATTTTATTCAAATTATCTTCTTTATTCATGTCAAAAACTATAATCGGAAGATTATTTTCTTGACATAATGTAAATGCTGTCATATCCATAACGTTAAGGCCCTTTTCATAAACCTCCTGAAAACTAATATTTGAATACTTGACAGCATCTTTATCTTTTTCCGGATCAGCTGAATATACTCCGTCTACTCTGGTACCTTTCATAACAATATTTGCTTCGATCTCGATTGCTCTTAGGCTGGCTGTTGAATCAGTTGTGAAATATGGATTACCTAAACCAGCTCCAAATATGACAATTCTGTTTTTTTCTAAATGACGAATGGCTCTCCTTCTGATAAATGGCTCACAGACCTGTTCCATTTTAAGTCCACTCATCAATCTTGTGTACATACCATTTTTTTCAAGCGAGCTCTGTAATGCCATTCCATTTATTACAGTTGCCAGCATTCCCATATAGTCTCCCTGAACTCTGTCTATTCCTGTATTTTCTGCTTGAACACCACGAAAAATATTTCCTCCGCCTATTACTATTGCAACCTCAACTCCTTTTTCATGAATTTTTTTTATTTCCTCCGAATATTGCTGAAGTCGATTTGGGTCAATACCATACTTTTGATTTCCCATTAAAGCCTCACCACTTAGTTTTAGAAGTATCCTTTTGTATTTCATTTAAGATTTTTTCGAATCGAACAAATATAGTATTTAGAAATTAGACAATGATTTAGAAAGTTACGAGTAATTGATTTT
>CAYTFO010000111.1:11206-11989 GCA_964437135.1 uncultured Roseivirgaceae bacterium
CACCTTCTCTGACATGTATTTTTGATATTTCTACATCAGCAGGACTTTTAATAATATTTTCCATTTTCATCGCTTCCAGAATAAGTAAAGTATCACCCTTTTGTAAGGTCTGACCTTCTTTTACAGGTATACTTAGGATAGTACCTGGCATTGGAGCATTCAATTCATTAAAAGCTTCTGACTCTATTTTATCTATTCCTAATGATTCTAGCATCTTGTCAAGATGATCTTTATATTCTATAGAAACCTCCTTGCCATTAACTTTGTAGCTGTAATGCTTCTTGTCCTCAGCAACTTTTTCAACTTCAAATGTCTGGTCATTATAGTATATTACTACCTTACTATTTCCTTTATTAAAAATAGAATACTCGATAATTTTACCATCAATTTTAATTGAATCAGAATTTACATCAAGATTATATTTATTCTCTCCAATATTTATTTCATAATTCATAAGGAATATTATTGTTAAAAGGTGGAAAGTTAATAATTATATTTTTACATGAATTGCTTCTCTTTCATGTATTTTTCTAAATATAAATGATATAATTCAAATATTTTTTAATAATGTTTTAGTGTTAAAATAATTGAATATCATCACTAAAAAGCACCTAAAGACCATTAATGAGAAGTGTCCAATAAGTCTCATTTAAGTCAATTGATATATTTCAAAATAAAAGTTTGAATAAATAGAAAATCCGTATAATTTTGCAATCCTTTTTTACGACAATGTAGGAAAGGTCGTTCTTATGGGGAGATACCGAAGCGGTCAAACGGGGCAGA
>CAYTFO010000112.1:0-11924 GCA_964437135.1 uncultured Roseivirgaceae bacterium
GTCTCGCTGGATTATAGCATTCTGACTATCCAGCTCAGCTTCCTGTATTTTTATCTGTTGCTCTTTCTTCTCGGTTTGGTATTGAGTCTCCAACTCGAAGATTGACTTGGCCTTTTCTTTTTCGTAAAGTTTATCATTGACTCCAATAAAAAGTTCTGCTGATTCCGTTGCTTTCTCGAAACGACCCGAGTGTTTGTAAACTGAAATAAGTTCTCGAAGTGCACTTGTTTGAAATTCCAATGCTTCTATATCCAAAGAAATTTCGTATGCTTCTTCCAGTGATTTCACAGACTCTGATAATTTTCTGGCTTTTTTCAATGCTACTCCATAGGAAATCAAAGTGGCTGCCAGTTCATATTCATTTTCAGATTCCCGATGAAGTCGTATGGATTCCCTGAAAATAGGTTCCGCTACAGAAAACTGGCCCAAGCTATCGTAGGCGACGGCAATATTGTGGGTCATGTAGGGTACATATCGGGTATACCCTGCCTCCTCATACGCTTCTTTTGCTTTCTCAGAATAGAATATTGTACTGTCATAATCACCCGTTTGGAGATAGACCCCTCCAATGTTTCCAAGTGTAACCATAGTCCCAAAATCGGAATTCACTTCCTCATACATCTCCAGTGCTTTTAAATAATACTCCAGCACCTTTTCATATTCTTTCTGCTTCTTATAAACGATCCCAATATTTCCGAGTACCATTGCTACCTCAAAAGGGTTTTCACCGGTTGCTTCATAATATCGTAGCGCATCGAAGTAGTAAGAAAGAGATGTTTCAAAATTTCCCAGCTGGTCATGAGTGATTCCCAGATTGTTCATGGAAGCCGCCATTCCCACTGTATCCTTCAGTTGGATTTTAATATCCAGTGCTATTTCATGGACAATTCTTGAAGAATCCAGCAGGCCTTTTGCTTCGAGTGCATTCGCGAGACTATTGAGAGACTGGGATTCTGCATTTGGGTCGTTAATTTCTTTTGAATACTCCAGAGCCTGATTAGCAAGGAGTAACGCTGAGTCAATATTGGAGTTTTTTAGAAACCAGGATAGTTCATTTAAGGACTGTACTTTTTCAATCCCACTTTGAGTTGGTATAATAGATTTTAAACTATCGATTTCTTTTGACTGAGACTGAGTTTTGAAAAAGACCAGAATCCCAATCAAGTAAATGATTAGCAGCTTAGCCATAGGTTACGGTAGATTCACCTAAAAATAGCAATCAGATCTTAGTTTACTAAGCAATAGGGCAAGATTTTATTCCATACTTAAAATCTCAGAGTAATAAGTAATGTTTTATTCGCAAAACACCCTAATAATTGACAATAGTAGAACTATAGACAATCAATAGAAAAAATAGCTAAATGATCTGCTAGTCCTCTTTCTCAAATCCGAGAATTGTTTTTTCTATTATATCGCAACATTCATGTAGCTGTTCTTCGGTCATAACCAATGGCGGAGCAAACCGAATTATATTTCCATGAGTTGGTTTCGCCAGCAATCCATTGTTTTTGAGTGCAACACAAATATCCCAGGCGGTTGAGCTATCGGAATGATCATTAATATCAATAGCATTGAGCAAGCCTTTTCCTCTTACTCTTGCTACCAGGTCTGATTTCTCAACAAGTTTATTCATCCTTTCTCTGAAAATCTTTCCGAGTTTTCGGGCATTTTGGGCTAGTTTTTCTTCCCTTACAACTTCCAGTGCAGCTATGGCAACTTTACTACCCAAAGGATTTCCACCAAATGTAGAGCCATGTGTTCCCGGAGTAATTACATTCATGATATGATTATCAGCCAATACAGCTGATACAGGATATGCTCCTCCCGAAATAGCTTTTCCAAGAATTAGAATATCAGGCTTGGAATAGGTGGCTTTTTGTCTTTCACAGTGACCTTTACAGGTACAGTCTCCACATACTCTCAATAAACTTCCTGTCCTTGCAATACCTGTTTGAATTTCATCTGCAATAAAGAGTGCATTGTATTCATTACATAGTTTTTTCACTGCAGGAATAAAACGATCATTGGGAACATTTACCCCGGCTTCTCCCTGGATAGGTTCAACCAAAACTCCCACGATATTTTTATGTTCTTCGAAAACCTCTGTTAGTGCTTCGATATCATTATAGGCAACTTTGATAAAACCGTGTGTATACGGGCCGAAATTTCTTCTTGCATCTTTATCGCTACTGAAAGAAATGATGGTAGTAGTACGACCATGGAAGTTTTGATCAAAAACTATGATCTGTCCTTTATTGTCTTCTACTCCTTTCTTCTCATATCCCCATTTCCGGCATATTTTTATGGCCGTTTCAACTGCTTCAGCCCCTGTATTCATGGGTAGCACCTTATCAAAACCGAAGTATTGAGTGATATACTCTTCATAAATACCCAAAACATCATTGTAAAAAGCTCTGGATGTCAATGTAAGCTGTTCAGCCTGATCCTTAAGTGCATTTATTATTTTAGGGTGACAATGTCCCTGGTTAACTGCAGAATAAGACGATAAAAAATCAAAATACTGCTTTCCTTCAACATCCCATACATAAACACCTTCTCCTTTTGATAATACTACAGGTAGCGGATGATAATTATGAGCGCCATGCTTATCTTCCAATTTCATCAAATCCTTGCTGGATAGGGTTAACTCTGCCATATAAAAACTTCAATTAAAATAGGGTTAAACAATAGGGGCTGTTCCCCGGTTCAAATGTACAATTATTCGCTTGAATTAAACCAATGAAAAAGCAAAACGGTAAATTTCATGGACTGGATCCCGAGGATTATTATTTCAATGAACAGGGGTTTATCGTTTTTACAGAAAAATACCATCAGAAAAGAGGGTATTGCTGCAAATCTGGTTGCAAGCATTGTCCATACGGATTTAAAAAGTGATTCATAATTAAATCATAACCTTTTGTTTTTTTAGACTGGACTTACGAATGACCAATTCACTCTTGATCATTTTTCGGGTAATTACACTTTCATTAGATATTATATTATTTAATAAAAGCTGTGCAGCCTCTTTACCCAACTGGTGAGCAGGACTTTTCACTGAGGTCAATGGTGGATCAAAATACTGCCCTACATTTTCATCATTGAATCCTACAATTGCTATATCTTCAGGAATACGTAATCCGGATTCTTTTAAGTAACACATCATTTCAAATGCAAATGAATCATTAATGACAAAAAATCCATCTGGTTTCGGGGTCTGATGTATAAAATATTCAGTGATTGTTTTTACTTTGGTAGAAGGTGATTCCGTAAAAACAATCTGTTGCTTAGAAACTTTTAGACCCGCATCACTCATTGCATCTTTATATCCTTTGAGTCTTTTTCTATAGTTGGGCAGATTTTGTGGGCCCGACACATGACATATCTGCCGGCATCCCTGTTCGATAAGGTGACTAACAGAATTGTACGAAGCTTCATAATCATCGATAAGTACACTGGAAACATTAAGACTTTCATCTACCCGATCAAAAAAGACAAGTGTTACCCCAGCATCAATAGCCTTTTGAAAATGATTAATGTTCATTGTTTCTCTGGACAGGGCAACAATGAGACCATCAACCCGGCTATTGATCATGGTCTGTAATGTTTTTTTCTCCTTATCTAAGGTTTCTTCTGACTGCGTAATAATTAGATTGAATCCATTTTCGTTCGCTACTTCCTGAATACCGGATATGGCTTTAGAAAAAAACCGGTTGATAATCTGAGGAACAATTACTCCAATCGTTTTAGTATTCTTGCTTCTAAGGCTGACTGCAATAGGATCGGGTTGGTATTCCCAGGATTCTACTAATTCCATTACCGCTTTTCGTGTTTCCTCACTTACATCGGGTCGATTTGATAATGCCCTGGACACTGTCGATGTTGACAGATTTAATGCCTTTGCGATGTCCTTTATTGTGATCCTTTTTCCTCTCATTTTTTATGTTATGTGAATGTTAAAATTTCCGGGAACGATCCCGGGAACGTAACCGTGAACTTTTTCAATCTATTTTCCAAATTTTTATAGAATTTTTTACTATAATAGTTCACCCTTACTAAACCAAGAACAACATATACCCATGAATAATGTACTTTATGATTCAAGTTTAGCAGAAATTCAATTGTCGATCATTTCAAAGAAAGCATTTAACGAAAATGTGACTTTTGATCAACATTTTGAAAGAGTAAAAGAAGAAGATTGTTGTAGGAGCTTTAAATTTATCTACAGGCATTATTACAACCCATTGCTGTTTTTTGCAAGAAAATACATGCATGATCTAAATGAAGCAGAAGAAGTGATTAGTGAGGTATTTCTTAAACTTTGGTACAGAAGAAAGGACATTTCAATAAACTCTTCATTTCAAAGTTATCTCTACGCTTCTGTCCGGAATAAGTGTCTTGATTTTATACGAAAAGATTCAAATCGAAAATTTGAAAGTGAAGAAGCTGCTTCTCATCTTGTTTGCGATAACACGGCACCGGATGATCTTATTGATTCAGCTGATCTTTTCAACCGGATTGAAACTGAGATTGAAAGTTTGCCTGAGAAGAGAAAAGAAATTTTTAAAATGAGCAGGAATGATGGTTTGAAATACAATGAGATCGCGGATAAACTTGGTGTTTCGATTAAAACTGTGGAAACTCAAATTGGGAGATCACTCAAGCATCTGAGGGAGAAATTTTCTGAGGATCTTGAGCACTATTTCACAAACTGATTCTCAATGTAAGGAAATTTATTCAACTTATCGTCTAAAGTATATACGATAAGTAAATTGAAAAAATACGCAAATACTTCGCATACAGGATTAAAGAACAATCATTCGAATTCTAATCATCTTTTAAAAAGTAAAGCCTCGCTCGAAGAACTTTACAATTCTGTCATTTTAGGAAGATCAAAACCAGAAATTGAAGATAGACTAGAAAGTTTGATGAAATCAATCAAAACTGATTGATCTACAACATCAGTATCACTTTACAACAATACGCTTATTTATTGGCCCGGAATTAGTACGGATTGAGAGCATATATATACCTGCCGTAAGATTATATTTTTTAAGCTCATTCTTTTTTTGGGAAACATCCAAAATATGTTTTCCTGCCAAATTAAATATTGAACCATGAAGGTCTTCATGTGTTGAAGAAATATAAAAATAGCCTTTAGAGGGGTTGGGATAAACCATCACATCATTTTTCTGAATACTTACATTCAGAACTTCTGAGACAGTTATTTCAATTGATGCTGTAGTTTTTGCTTTTCCATCCTCAAGCTCTAATGTAACTGAATAAACACCGGGTTCTGTAAAAGTATAGCTAATCGAATCCCGGTTACTTATAAAAATATCCTCTACGAACCAGGAGTAAAAGAGCTCATCCTCATCAGGATCAAAGGATTCTTTTGCATCCAAATGTACTTCTAAAGGCGGATACCCTTCCGTTTTTGATACATTGATAATTGGAACAGGTTCCTGATTAGGCGCTTGGGTTTTGATTTCTATGGGTTCACTATGCGGAGAAATGCCTATTTTATTTTCTACACTAATTCTATATTCATAATTTGTTGAAGCTTCAAGTCCTGTATCAGTAAATTGATTTGTATTGGGATATAGTCTGGCTACTTCCTGAAATTGATCTTCAACCTTTCTTTCGATTATAAAAGAAGTTTCATTCACATTAACATCGAACCATTCTATAGTCAAAGCACTTTCACTTTCCGAAAATCCCTGTAATCCAAATGGTACAGTCGGCAGCTCGGTCTGTTGTCCCTCTACCCAGCCATAAATTATATCGTTATTTAGCCAATTTACCCTTTCCGGATCTGTGCAGGCATCCTCCCCACATGAATTGGTATTACTCACACTGCACAAGATTGTCTCAGTCGTTTCGCAGACCTCCCCATACTCACTCCAGCAGAATGGATAATGGAATATGTTGTTTTCGAAAGTGATCGCGAAAGGACAGTCACCACCAGGGTCTCCACTGTATCGTAAAAATCCTGGTTGAGCCCAGCTGTCTTCAAATTCGGTATGCCCGGTATAATATGCCTCGTTATCATGAATGTAAACATAATTAGCCTGAGACCGTCTAAATTTGAATGGTGAACCACTCACATTTCGAAAGTAGCAGTTTCGAATTTCTGATTCATTGAGCCTAGTACCATAAAACCCATGAAGATTCGTAACATCTTCGAAAATATTGTGGCAATTGGTCATTTCGATGTTTTCCATCAAAATTCGGGTAGAGTTTTTTGGATAAACAACCCCTGCAGTATCAATGGATCCAATGTTTTTCATATGTTCAAAATAAACAAAACCTTCTGACTTGTTAAACATAGAATATTGTCAGGATTTCAACAGGCATACTGCAAATGCATTTCAAAAAACTATTTTTTTCTCAAAAAACTTATCCAAAAAAACATGAAGGCTTTGTTTCTGTAAAAATTTATATGATATTTGCACTCCGTTTTTGAAAACGAGTAGAATTATGTCAAAAGTTTGCGATATCACAGGTAAGAGAGCTAGATCAGGAAACAACGTTTCTCACGCTAATAATAAAACAAAGAGAAAGTTTAAGCCTAATCTTCACACGAAGAAATTTTACATTGCTGAAGAAGATAAGTGGGTAACACTTAAAGTTTCTACTACAGCATTGAGAACAATAAATAAAAACGGGATTTCAGCCGTTCTAAAAAAAGCGAGAGCAAACGGAAACGTTCTGGTTTAAAAAAATTTAGATTTTAAAAAAATGACCCTGATTTCTTTGTGAGATCAGGGTTTTTTATTGCCGTTCATTTAAAATTTTGTTTGAGATCGTTTCTTCTCATTGTAGGTTTACTAAAAATAATTCTATGAGAAGTATTGTATTAGCGATCATTTCAAACTTTATCCTTTTTCCGCTTTTTAGCCAGACATGGAGTTTTTATGATGAAAACGAATTTAACCGACAGGATTCACTTCGTGGATTTATAACGCAGGAACGCGCCTGGTGGGACCTGCTCAGGTATGAATTGGAAGTGAGCGTGTATCCCAAAACCAAATCAATCGAAGGTAAGAATATAGTTTTTTTCAAAGTTCTTGAGGAATATTCAGTCATGCAGATTGACCTGCAAAAACCACTTGAAATTGAGTCTGTTGAAATGGCAAACAATAAACTTGAGTTCTCAAGAGATGGGAATGCATATTTTATTCAAATGCCCAAACTTTCAGTTGGAGAAGAAGCTGCTATAACAATAACCTATAGTGGAAAACCAAGAGAAGCAATACGAGCTCCCTGGGATGGAGGATTCTCATGGAAAAAAGATGCGAATGGAAATGACTTCATCGCAACCAGTAATCAGGGCCTGGGTGCCAGTGTTTGGTGGCCTTGTAAAGATCATATGTACGACGAACCTGAAAATGGAATCGTATTAACAATCAATGCTCCAAATTCACTAAAGGGAGTCGGAAATGGCCGCCTAATCAAGACCAAAAAATACAGCAAGACGCATACCTCCTATGTCTGGGAAGTTAAAAACCCTATCAATAACTACGGAGTAAACATCAATATTGGAAATTATACCAATTGGACAGATGTTTATGAAGGTGAAAAAGGGAAACTTGACCTTAGTTTTTGGGTACTGAAAGATGATCTGGAAAAAGCCAAAGAGCAGTTTAAGGATGCTTACCTTACTTTGGAAGCATTGGAATACTGGTTTGGTCCCTATCCTTTTTATGAAGACAGTTACAAACTGGTTCAGGTTCCATATCTGGGTATGGAACATCAGAGTTCCGTTACTTATGGAAACCAATTCATGAAAGGATATCTGGGAAGAGACCTGAGTGGGACCGGCGTAGGCCTAAACTGGGACTTCATCATCATTCACGAAAGCGGGCACGAATGGTTTGCAAATAATATCACCTATAAAGACGCTGCTGATATGTGGATTCATGAAGGATTTACTTCCTACTCGGAAAGCCTGTTTATTGAATATCATTTTGGGCAGGAAGATGCATATAGATACAGCAGAGGACTCAGATCAAATATTGAAAATAAAATGCCTGTTGTTGGCCCTTATGATGTAAACCAGGAAGGATCCAAGGATATGTATTACAAAGGCCACAATATGCTGCATACCATCAGACAGGTTGTGAATGATACCGAAAAATGGAGAGAGATACTCAGAGGGTTAAATGAAGAGTACTACCATGCTACCGTTACAACGGCTGACATAGAAAATTATATATCAGAAAAATCAGGCATAGACTTCTCGGCGGTCTTTGATCAGTACCTTCGGGATATTAGAATACCTGTTTTTGAATACAGGATCGTGGAGGGAGGAATGGTTTACCGATTTGCGAATGTCATAGACGATTTCGAAATGAAAGTGAAACTAAAAATTAACGGTGTGGAGGAATGGCTGACTGCCAATGATGAATTTAGGTTTTTTGAAAGCAGTAATGATATTGAATCGATTGAACTGAACAACAATTTTTATATCATTCCGTATGATATGACAGTTGAATGATAATATCCAAATAATATTTTTCAGTTCAATATATATTTTCTACATTTGCAGTCCGAAAATTTTAAGGCGAGAAGATGGCTAAAAAAGGAAACAGAGTTCAGGTAATCCTGGAATGTACAGAACACAAAGAAACTGGCAAGGCAGGAACTTCAAGATATATAACAACCAAAAACAGGAAAAACACTCCTGGAAGGATGGAATTGAAGAAGTATAATCCTATCCTTAGAAAAATGACTGTTCACAAAGAAATTAAGTAATTATGGCTAAGAAGGTAGTAGCAACGCTAAAACAACCAGGCGGAGTAAAATTCGCTAAAGTTATCAAAGCAGTCAAAAACGAAAAGACTGGAGCAATCAGTTTCAAGGAAGAAATGGTTCCTGAATCTGATGTTAAGGAAGTTCTTAACAGAAAATAAAAGTATTTACATACTTGCTAATTATTAAGTCCCTATTTTTAAGGGACTTTTTTAGTTTATACGCACCGCCGCTATGGGAATATTTGGTTCTTTCTCCAAAAACAAAAAAGAGTCTCTTGACAAGGGGCTTGAAAAATCAAAATCCAGTTTTTTATCGAAGCTCGGTAAAGCAGTAGTTGGTAAATCAACTGTAGATGTTGATGTACTCGATGAGCTGGAAGAGATATTGATCACCGCAGATGTTGGAGTAGATACTACTGTTAAGATCATTGACAGGATTGAAGAGAGGGTTGCAAAAGACAAATATTTAAACGCCTCCGAACTAAACGTAATACTCAGAGAAGAAATAGCTTCTCTTCTCTCTGAAAATAACACTGAAGATCTGGTGGATTTTGATGTGCCGAAAGTTGATGGGCCGTATGTTATTTTGGTTGTTGGAGTAAATGGGGTTGGAAAAACCACTACAATTGGTAAGCTCGCTGCACAGTTTAAAGGAAAAGGTAAGAAAGTGATCCTTGGGGCAGCTGACACATTCAGAGCCGCTGCAGTAGATCAGTTGATCATGTGGGGGGAACGAACAGGAGTTCCGGTGGTTTCCAAAGGCATGCATACTGATCCTGCTTCAGTAGCATTTGAGACAGTGAAGAGAGGTGTTGAAGAAAACGCTGATGTAGTGATTATCGATACTGCCGGAAGACTTCATACAAAGGTCAATTTGATGAACGAGCTGTCTAAAATCAAGAAAGTAATTCAGAAATTTGTAGAAGCTGCTCCTCATGATGTATTGCTGGTTTTGGACGGAAGCACCGGTCAAAATGCATTTATCCAGGCAAAAGAGTTTACGAAAGCGACAGAAGTATCTTCTTTAGCGATAACCAAGCTGGACGGAACAGCAAAAGGTGGAGTTGTAATTGGAATTTCTGATCAGTTTAAAATTCCTGTGAGGTATATTGGAGTGGGTGAAAAGGTTGAAGACCTGCAGGTCTTCAATAAGATGGAATTTGTGGATAGTTTCTTTGGCGGGAAAATGTTGTCCTAGCTACGAGTTTTGTGTATTTGCGCAAATACTTCTGTATCAATAAATTTTAGGTATTCCTTCTCGGCATTTTAACACCTATTTCTAATATCTAATATCCAGAATCTATTTAAATTGGTAGTTGACAACTGACCCAATATGACAGAAGACAACTCGTTTGATTACGACTACATAATCATTGGTAGCGGTTTTGGTGGATCTGTGAGTGCTTTGAGACTTTCTGAAAAAGGATATAAGGTCCTGGTGATTGAAAAAGGAAAGTGGTACAAGGAAAAAGACTTCCCGAAAACCAATTGGAATCTGCCGAAATGGCTATGGCTTCCGGCATTTCGATTTTTTGGAATTATGAAGTTAACGATATTCCGACATGTCGCCGTTCTTTCCGGAACCGGTGTAGGTGGAGGCTCCCTAGTTTATGCCAACACTCTTCCTGTTCCAAAAGTAGCCTTTTACAAAACCGGAACCTGGGCAAAGCTTGGAGATTGGGAAAATAAACTCAAGCCATTCTACGAACTTGCCTATAAAATGCTGGGTGCAACAAAAAACCAGGGTTTATTTGATAGCGATAATGCCTTAAAACAACTGGCTGAAAAAGACGGGATCTCTGAAAAATTTGATAGCACAAAGGTCGCTGTTTACTTTGGTGAACCCGGAAAAGAAGTGGAAGATCCCTATTTTGACGGTGAAGGACCCTCCAGGGTCGGATGTAATTTCTGTGGGGGGTGTATGACTGGTTGTAGGTTTGGAGCTAAGAATACACTGGACAAAAATTACCTTTACTTAGCACAAAAAAAAGGAGCTGAAATCCTCGCAGAAAATGAGGTGGTAGATGTAAAACCTCTCACTCAGGGTGGGTATGAAGTCACCATGCAAAGCAGTACGTCTTTTTTTAAAAGAAAGAAAAATTTACAGTCTAAAGGAGTTGTTTTTGCTGGTGGAGTAATGGGGACCATGGGTCTTTTGCTCCGGTTGAAGAAATCAGGTTCACTTCCAAATATTTCTGAAAGGCTAGGAAATGATATACGCACCAATAATGAGACATTGGTTAGTGTAAGTACTCAAAAGAAAGAACTGGATATGTCGAAGGGTCTTGCTATTGGAAGTATTTTGCACACCGACGAAAATACTCACCTGGAGATCTGCAGATACTCGAAAGGATCAGATTTCTGGAAATTGCTGCATGTGCCGTTTGCTCACGGAACAAACACTTTTACCAGGCTCGCCAATATGATGGGTCGCATCATCAGGTATCCAATCAGTTATTTTAAGATCTATTGGACGCAAAGCTGGTCTAAAAAGACTGTTGTTTTGCTTTTCATGCAAACATTGGATAGTACACTAAAATTTAGTCTGTCCCCTCTGGGAAATATGCGTTCTCAGGTTAGCACAGGAAAAGCCCCCAGTCCGGATATTCCGGAGTCAAGGGAGTTGACAAAAAAATATGCTGAATTGGTAGATGGTAAACCCAGTGCTTTCAATCTCGAAATTCTGGCCGGTATTCCCTCCACAGCACATATCCTCGGAGGAGCAGTAATGGGAGCTAATCCTGAAGAAGGGGTAATCAACGAAAAGAATGAGGTCTTTGGATATGAAAATATGTATGTAATAGATGGATCTATGATCTCAGCAAATCCAGGAGTGAATCCTTCTCTTTCTATTACGGCTATCGCTGAGCATGCGATGAGTTTGATACCAGTGAAGGAGGGGAATGGGTGAGAGATGGTAAGAAGGGAAATAGGGAATTAGGGAAATAGGTTTTTAGGACTAGACAGACATAGGTAAGATGGTGAATGGTTGAAGGAATAAGGGTGTAAGAAAAGCAGAGAGATTCTTTTTGTGGTTGAGTGGAGGTCGTAGATACCGTGGAGGTCGTAGTTCTCTTTCAACTTTCGACACGTAAATAGATCACTTCATTTAAACCGATAATCCCGAAGGGATGAAATTCCCATAACCCCCGAATACCATGGCCATCCTAA
>CAYTFO010000113.1:0-11889 GCA_964437135.1 uncultured Roseivirgaceae bacterium
TTTTAAGGAAGTCATTTCACATCTACTATTACTTTAATCTTGAAATTTGATTGGTTCAGAGACTTCCTACATTAGCAGAAGTAATTCTGTTTACATCTTGATCTCAATTTCCATAATGAATTCCCCTGTAGTAAATTTCAGTGAACCAAGGTGAAATCTATTTCAAATAGAAAGACTAACAAGGATTAGTTTCTTTTTTTTTGTGTTCAGGTATCGCTAGTTCAAAATATCAATCCAAAGCCTTTACTTCCTGAATTAGATTTTCGATTGAGCTTTTTGCATCTCCAAAAAGCATTTTAGTTTTATCATGAAAGAAAAGTGGATTCTGGATTCCAGAGTATCCGGCGTTCATACTTCTTTTCAAAATGATTGTTTGAGTTGATCGGAGAAGTTCAAGTATAGGCATTCCGTAAATAGGACTTCCTGGATCGTCCAGTGCTGATGGGTTTACTACATCGTTAGCTCCTACAACTACCGATACATCCGTACTGCTGAGTGCTTCATTTGCTTCTTCAAGGTCGAGAAGTGACGGATAAGGAACATCTGCTTCGGCAAGAAGTACATTCATGTGACCAGGCATTCTACCTGCTACAGGATGAATAGCGTATTTTACTTCAACTCCGTGTTGTGTCAGGAGATCGTCCAATTCCTTACAGACCTTTTGCGCCTGAGCAACAGCCATTCCGTAACCTGGAATAAACATCACTCTTCTGGCATAACGTAACATAACTGCTGCATCATAAGAATTTGCTTCTTTAACAACTTGTTCTCCTAATGCTGCTTTTCCTGCTGAAGTTCCACCAAAGCCACCTATAATTACATTCAATAATGACCTGTTCATTGCCTGACACATTAAGATTGTAAGAATAGTACCGGACGAACCAACCAAAATACCTCCGACCAACATCACCTGGTTATCATATATAATTCCGGCCAAAGCAGCCGCGATCCCGGTAAATGCATTGAGGAGAGAAATCACCACCGGCATATCAGCACCACCTATCGGTTGGACAAAAGTAAATCCGTAAATCAGTGAAATAACTAGTATGAGTACAGGAAATGTAAACGTTGAGCTAGTAAAAAATATTTGTGTAGCAATCAGAGCTATAAGTAGAACTAGCAGCAAAATATTAATAACTGAAGAAGCAGGTATCGCAAAGTCCTTAATTTTACCTGCAAGTTTTCCATATGCAATTAAACTCCCGGTAAAAGCAATCCCTCCAATTACCAATGCAAGGTAGGTTGTGAGGTGAGTTCCAATAGAAACTTTTAATGATGATGATAGAAGTATTTGATAGTTAGCAAGTTCGATTACAGAAATTGCTACAGCGCAGGCACCACCGAGTCCATTGAAAAGGGATACAAGCTCCGGCATGGCAGTCATTTCTACCTGTTTAGAAAAAGCGAGCCCAATGATAGACCCGATAATCAGGGCAATGAAAATATAAACGTAGTTATTATTTCCTGAATCAAGAGGGATAAACAGTGTTGTAATAATTGCCAGTCCCATCCCAATAGCGGCAATAAAATTTCCTGAACGAGCATTTGCTGGATTACTTAGTCTTCTCAGTCCGAAAATCAATAAAATAACGGATGTGATATAAAGGATATTAGGTATAGCCTGCATTTTTTATTTCTTTTTGAACATTCCCAACATTCGATTTGTGACTGCATGGCCTCCCACAACATTGATAGTTCCAAGTATGATTCCTATTGAACCCAGTACTAAAGAAAAATAATCATCACTTTCAGATTGCCTTACCAATAATATAGCTCCAATAATTACAACTCCACTGATGGCATTAGCTCCTGACATAAGTGGTGTGTGGAGTACAGTAGGCACCTTTGAAATCACTTCAAATCCTAAGAAAATAGCCAGAAGAATCATGTAGATAGTAGTGCTGTTATTCGAAATGAATTCAATAATAGGTTGCATAATTTAGTTGGTGTCTAGGTTTCCCAAATATGTATTCCGGATTATTTCATGTTCAAATGATATAGGTTGGTTTATATCTTTGATTAGAAATTTGAGGAAGTTGTATAAGTTATTTGCGTAAAGTCTGCTTGCTTTTTTTGGCATAGTGATATGTAATCTGGAATCTCCAATAACAGTTACTCCATTGTAATTTATTTCTTCTCCATTGACTGAAACTGCACAGTTTCCTCCAGACTCTGATGCCAGATCCACAATTACGCTTCCGGCCTGCATTTGTCTTACGGTTCTTTCTTCTATAAGTAGTGGCGCTTTTTTTCCAGGGATATTTGCAGTAGTAATGATGACATCTGACCTCATGGCCTTTTGATGTATTAGTTCTTTCTGTCGGTTTAAGAAATCTTCAGACTGCTCCACTGCATAACCTCCAGCCGCCTGATCATCAGCTGCTCCTTCAACTTCGATAAATTTTGCGCCCAGACTTTCAACTTCTTCTTTTACCGCTTTTCTTACATCAAAAGCTTCAACAGAAGCACCTAATCTTCGGGCAGTTGCAATTGCCTGTAGCCCGGCTACCCCGGCACCTAGTATCAGTACTTTCGCGGGAGGTACTGTACCAGCAGCAGTTGTCATCATAGGAAAATAGCCGGGGAAATTTTCAGCTGCCATAATCACAGCTTTATATCCTGCAAGAGAGTTTAGCGATGATTGTACATCCATAGACTGTGCCAGGGTAGATCTTGGCAATAAATCCAGACTGAATACCTGTAAATGACTTTCCCTTAATGCTTTAATTCGTTCATCCTCCTGTCGACTATTGAAATTTCCTATTAGCACTGCATTCTTTTTCGCCATTTCGATATCTTCAGGCAAAATACCCGATACTGCCAAAAGTATCTCTGAGTTTAAAAGTGCTTCTTTTCTATCTAAAATATTTGCTCCGACTTCTTTAAACTGGGTATCAGTATAATAAGAGAGTTCTCCGGCTCCTTTTTCGATGTTAATTTCAAATCCATCTTTCATCAATTTTTGAACTAAAGGTGGAATAATAGGAACTAGTGGTTCATAGCTGCATTTTAATACGCCGATCTTCATATCATAAAAATTGAGAAAAGAAATTCATCAAAAATGTTTACAAAAGCAAGTTTATGAAGCTATATGAGTTTTTTTACCTACAATAAAAAATGTACACCTCAACAAAAATGCGGAGATCGAAATATGAATTGAATCCAACTCAATTTAATTGTCCTGTTTTATTTTTTCTTTATATTGGCTGAAATGATAAAACTAAAATGGGGAGTTATTTCGACTGGAAAAATAGCACATCGATTTGCTACAGATATTCAATACTGTAGTAATGCCGAAATTATTGCTGTTGGATCCAGGGATCAACAAAAAGCATCGGAATTTTGCCGGGAATTTAGTATTCCAAATGCATATGATAACTATGAAAAATTATGCAGTGCGCCGGAAGTAGAAGCGGTGTATATCGGGACACCTCACAGCTTTCATTTTGAAAACTCACTTCTTGCGATTCAAAATGGGAAGTCTGTGCTGTGCGAAAAACCAATTACCGTCAATAAAGAACAGTTAGAAACCTTAATTTCGGAAGCTAAAAAGCAAAATGTATTTTTAATGGAAGGAATGTGGACGTATTTTTTACCTTCAATCATGAAGGCAAAGGAATGGATAGAGGAGGGTAAAATAGGAGAAATTGAGCATATAAAAGCTTCTTTTGGGTTCAATATGCCATTTGATCCTAATGCCAGACTTTACAATCCGGAACTGGCAGGAGGGGCATTGTTCGATATGGGAATATACCCAATGGCAATTGCATGGTATTTTTTGAATAAAATGCCAGAAAAAATGGAATTACAGGGTAAAATAGCAGAAACTGGGGTGGATGAGGATGTGTTTGGTATTTTTACCTATGATAAGTCCTACCTGCACTTCCATACATCTTTTAGAGCAAGACTTGAAAATAGTGCCTGGATTCTTGGAGATGAAAGAACTATTGAAATTCCTGATTTCTGGGAGGCAAGTGAGGTGAAATTGTATGAAGGCAGAGAAATATTGGAACATTTTAAAGATACTCGAAAAGGAAGGGGATTTGAATATCAAATTCAGAAAGTTTCTCAGGATATAATGGAGGGCAAACCAGAGTCAGAGATCGTTCCTTTTGAGACAAGTTTGCATTTTCAACAGCAGTTTGAAAAAATCTTCAGTATCCTAAAAAATAAATAATCCATACTATTGAAATGAATCAATTTCTTAAAGAAACCTATTATTTTGATTATTCAAATCCTTCAATTAAAAATTTGATAGGGGAGTTTATGGCACTTCCGGAAAAAGAAAAAGCAGCTCAGTTTTTTGTCAAAGTAAGAGATGGATGGAGATACAACCCATATCAAATTTCCACAGACAAGAATGAATATAAGGCAAGTAAGGTAGTCCATCGGGAGCAGGGACATTGTATTGATAAATCAACAATCTATATTGCCGGATTGAGAGCACTGGGTATTCCTGCCAGATTAAGATTGGCGAAAGTGATTAACCACATCGCAGCAGAAAGACTTTCAGAAAAACTGGGTACAAATCATATAGCACCGCATGGCGTAGTTGAGGTTTTTGTTAACAATAAGTGGTATAAAGTCTCTACAGCATTCAATAGTAGTTTATGTGAAAAGTACGATGTTGATCCTCTTGTATTTGATGGAACTTCGGATGCAATGCTTCAGCCCTATAATCGAAAAGATGAAAAATACATGGAATATGTAGAAGATTATGGGTTTTTTGAAGATTTACCTCTGGAATTCATCGTAGATACTTTCAGAGCAAATTATCCACAATTAGCATACAAACTAAAGGAAGGAAGATTTATCATTTAATCAATATATCTCTCGTCTGAAGTGTGTATTTTCTAATTATTTAGATAGTAAGGTTGATGATTAGATTTAGATTTGAATGATGAAATTTAAACACCTCGCAAAAAGTTTCCTGGCTATAGTTCTCGTAGGTATAGTCTTGATTTCATGTAACAATACAAAGAAGGAAAAAAGCTCAGAGACATCTGAAGACTTAGAGATACCAGAAGGGATGGTATATATTCCTTCTGGTTCATTTAGAATGGGTGCGAATTCTTCACAAGCTGCAGAGGATGAATATCCTGTTCATGAAGTTACGGTTTCCGGTTTTTATATGGATGTTACAGAGGTTACCAATAAGATCTTTTCAGAGTTTGTAGATGCAACAGGATACATCACTATAGCTGAACGAGATGTGGACTGGGAAGAAATGAAAAAGCAATTTCCTCCCGACACTCCCAAACCTCCGGATTCTGTGCTTCGAGCCGGATCGCTTGTATTTAAAAAGACAGATCAGCCAGTAAATCTAAATGACTATTCTCAATGGTGGGAATGGACTACTGGTGCAAACTGGAAGAGACCCACAGGACCCGAAAGTAGCATTGAGGGTAAAATGAATCATCCGGTGGTTCATATTGCATGGGACGATGCAAAAGCGTATGCGGAATGGGCAGGTAAAAGGCTTCCGACAGAAGCTGAGTGGGAGTGGGCAGCCATGGGTGGATCAGAGGATGTAAAATATCCATGGGGAAATGAACCTATCGAGGAAGCAACAACTAAAGCAAATTTTTGGCAGGGAGTTTTTCCGTATCAGAATTTAAATCTGGATGGATTTGAAAGTACTGCACCTGTAAAATCTTTTCCAGCAAATGGATACGGTTTATATGATATGGCGGGTAATGTTTGGGAATGGTGCAATGATAAGTATAATGTGCAGTACTATGGACAAGCTAAGTCATTGGGAGTCCAGGAAAATCCAGCCGGAAGTAGAGAATACTATGATCCCAGAGAGCCATTAGCTCCAAAGCATGTCATTAGAGGGGGAAGCTTTTTGTGCAATGAGAGTTATTGCAGTGGATATCGAGTTTCGCGAAGAATGAGTTCAAGTAGAGACTCTGGATTTAACCATACAGGATTTAGGTGTGTGAAGGATGTAGAGTGAAATTGAAAAACTAGTCGGGTTTATGAATTTGAAAGTAAAAGTAGAACAAGAATATATTCGTGAATTCGAAAGACAGCCAATACTAGTCAAAGCCCCTGGCAGGATCAATCTTATCGGTGAACATACAGACTATAATCTCGGATTCGTTTTTCCGGCAGCAGTGGCACAATCCATTTATTTTGCTATTGGAGTATCTGATGAGCCTCACAGTACTGCTATCTCTATTGATCAAAATGAAAGATTTGAGTTTCAGTTGGAAGACATCCGCCCGGTAAATGAAAGAAGCTGGAAGAATTATATCCTGGGAGTGGTGGGGGAAATGCAAAAAGCAGGAAAGGAAGTTGGAAATTTCAATGTCGTTTTTGCGGGTGATATTCCTATCGGTTCCGGTATGTCATCTTCTGCAGCATTGGAGTGTGGGCTTGGATTTGGTTTAAATGAACTGTGTGATTTGGGTCTTTACCGGGTGGAACTGGCTCATATCGGACAGGCAGCGGAGCATAACTTCGTAGGGGTTAAATGTGGGATCATGGATCAGTTTGCCAGCCTGATGGGTAAAAAGGATCAGGCCTTTATCCTTGATTGCAGAAGTCTTGATTATGAATATTTTCCACTGGCATTGGATGAGTATGAATTGCTCCTGATCAATTCAAATATACACCATTCGCTTGCAGATTCGGAGTACAATGTCCGAAGGCAGCAGTGTGAAGAAGGAGTTGGAATCATAAAGAAAAAGTACCCTAAAGTACACTCTCTGAGAGATGTTAAGAGTCACGTATTGGAGGAACATAAGAGTCTGTTAGATCCTATGGTTTATAGTAGATGCAGGTACATTCTGGGAGAGAATTCAAGAGTTGAAGCTATGGGAGAGGCGCTCAAAAAGAGTGATTTTATTTCTGTAGGAAGTATTCTAAAAGACGGTCAAATTGGGATGAAGGAGGATTACGAGATCACCTGTCCGGAAATTGATTTTCTGGCTGACTTTGCCAATAATCATCCTGCTGTTTTGGGTGCGCGAATGATGGGCGGCGGCTTTGGTGGGTGTACCCTGAACCTTGTTGAAAAATCACAAAAAGAAACATTTTTAAACGAGATAAAAGAAGAATACGCTCAAAATTTTAAAGAACCATCATTTATAAATGTTGAAATTAGTTCAGGTGTAACCAGAATATAATATGCAATTAGCAGGTATAGATATCATCATTTTTTCAGTGTATTTGGTATCCATTGTAGGAATTGGCTTGTGGGTATCCCGAAATAAAGGAAAAACCTCAAAGGATTATTTCCTGGCAAGCAAATCGCTTCCCTGGTGGGCTATTGGAGCTTCTCTGATTGCAGCTAATATATCTGCAGAACAGTTTATCGGAATGTCGGGTTCTGGATTTGCTCTAGGTTTAGCTATTGCTTCTTACGAATGGATGGGAGCGATAACATTACTGATAGTAGGGAAATACTTCTTGCCGGTTTTTATAAAACAAAACCTTTACACCATTCCTGAATTTGTAGAAAAGCGATTTGGTAAAAACCTGAAAACGATCCTGGCGATATTCTGGATCTCGCTTTTTGTTTTTGTCAATCTGACCTCTGTCTTATATCTGGGAGCAAAAGCGCTGGACACTACTATTGGAACCGGTGATGGTAGTTTATTAATATTTTTTATAGCTGGTCTGGCAATTTTTGCTGCAACCTATTCTATCTGGGGTGGGTTATCGGCTGTCGCCTGGACAGATGTATTACAGGTGTTGCTGCTGGTAGCCGGGGGTATCGCTACTACTATCATAGCCCTGTCAACCTTTGCCCCGGATGGAAGTATCGTTACCGGATTTCAAAAACTGACGGCCTTTGTTCCGGAACGATTTTCGATGATTCTTTCAGAAGGGGAGTTGATCACTCCTAATGGAAAAGATGCCTGGAATGACCTGCCTGGAATCGCTGTCTTGGTAGGAGGAATGTGGGTCGCTAATCTTTATTATTGGGGTTTCAACCAGTACATCATCCAGCGAACTTTTGCAGCGAGGAGCCTTGAAGAATCTCAAAAAGGAATAGCTCTGGCAGCCTTTCTGAAGTTAGTGATCCCATTTATCGTTGTGATTCCAGGGATTATCGCTTACGCCATGAACCTGGAGGTTTCGGGTGAACTGGGAACAGTAGCGGCAGAAAATGGATTTTTAATGGAAGATGGCTTTGTTAATAATGACAATGCAGCTCCGTGGTTGATTAAAACATTGATTCCAAGTGGCTTAAAGGGTCTTGTGCTGGCAGCATTGGTGGCAGCGATTGTTTCAAGTCTGGCTTCGATGCTCAACTCAACAGCCACCATTTTTACCATGGATATTTATAAGGAATATATCAATCGCAATGCTACCGAACAACGTTCCGTGAATGTGGGTAGAATCACAGTCGCGATATCGTTGGCAATAGCGGCTTTACTAGCTCCGGGATTGAGCAACCTGGGTCAGGCTTTTCAATTTATCCAGGAATACACGGGGGTGGTTAGTCCGGGGATATTGGCTGTTTTCCTTAGTGGACTTTTCATCAAAAGAGCTACCAATAATGGAGCCATCTGGGGAGTAGTACTTTCAATTCCAATCGCCCTTTACTTCAAAGTAGCACCAAAAGGGTGGAGTGATGCAGCTTTATTTATTGACTGGCCGTTTATGCATCAGATGATGGCCACCTGTTTACTATCTATGTTGATCATTTTTGTGATTAGTACTATTGAAGGAGGGGGAAAGGATGATCCTAAAGCTATAGATACCAGTCGGTCGTTATTCAGTACAAGTCCAACTTTTAATATCGCAGCAACGGTTATTTTGATTTTAACAGCGGTGTTGTATGTGGTCTTTTGGTAGGTGAATTCTTCTTTAAAAACAATCAAAGTGAACAATGTGTTGAATTGTATTGATTCTTAGGGCTTCATTTGAGTATTTTTCTTTTGTACTCGGAACATTTAGAAATTAAGATCGTATTTACATGTACCAACATATATTGTAATGGATCGAAAGAAATTTATATTAAACCTTTCAAAAGGCATTTTAGGTTCAGCAGCTGGGTTGGCCTTAGTCCAAGCTAAAGCAGACTCATTTAAATCTAGCGAGATTGTGGGGTTTAATCATATCCCGGCAGAAGATATTTTGGGTGAGCATTCGGTTTTACATAAATCTGATTCGAGAGGATATGCCAATCATGGTTGGTTGGAAAGTAATCATACTTTCAGTTTTGCGAATTATTATAATCCTCAGCGTATGAACTTTGGAGTTTTGAGAGTACTCAATGATGATAGGGTAACTGCGGGAAAATGATTTAGAAAACATCCTCATAATAATATGGAGATCATTTTAATTCCTCTGAAAGGCGACCTGGAGCATAAAGACATTATGGGAAATACTGCAATTATCAGGGAGGGAGACATACAGATGATGAGTGCTGGTAAGGGTGTGTTTCACAGTGAGTTTAATAAAAATGAGGATAAAGAAGTTAGATTCTTACAAATCTGGTTATTTCCCAACAAAAAGGATGTCGAACCAAGATATGATCAGATTTCAATTAGAGATTTGAAGAAGAAAAATAACTTTTACCAGGTGCTTTCTTCCAATCCTGATGATCAGGGAGTTTGGATACATCAAAATGCATGGTTTAGTATAGGAGATTTCGATGAAGGTAAGTCGGATACTTACAAAATACATTCTGAAAAAAATGGAGCTTATGTTTTTGTAATTGACGGAGAAATTCAAATCGGAGATCAAAAACTAACTAGTAGAGATGGTTTTGGTGTTTGGGATATCCAGGATTTCGAGGTCAAGTCTCTCGCAAAATCAAGAGTACTTGTAATGGATGTACCTATGAAATAATAATATTTTTACTTGTAACGTATTTAAAAATTATTTATATTAGCTGGAAATAATTATTTTTAAATCATGAAAGATTTCAGCCAAAGTATTAAAAAGAAACTAAATGTTGTTGAGGCGAAATTAGAATACATAAGACAAGGACATAAACAATTGTCAGAGGCATTTCACGACTTTGCTACTGAAGTGGATGATTATATTGATTATCAAACTAACAAGAATCAGGATTTTGATTCACGACTTAAACAACTTGAAAGTAAAAATTGAGAGCATAGATTGATAAAATAAAAGAGATTAAAATATAAAAGGCCATCGATCAAATGGCCTTTTTTTGTTCCTTATTTTTTACTTAAGTTGACTCATAATCACCTTATCAAAAACCCGATCACCCAACATAATCCTGATCCATACCAAAGGTTTAGCAAATTTCCCTCTTCGATAGCGTGTTTTTGGTTTTGAAGAGGCTATTGCTTCAGAAATGGCTTTTGAAATTACCGATGGTTGTGATAAGGATTTGGGGTTGCCGTACATTTCCTGAGTTGAGGCGGCAATTTTCTTTGCCATATCTCCATATGCACCTTCACCAGAATTTTTCAACATAGGTTCGTACAAAACATCAGCAAATTCAGTTGCAATTGCTCCCGGCTCGATAACTACTACATCAATATTGAATTGCTTTAACTCAAGTCGTAAACAATCCGACCATCCTTCAAGAGCATGTTTGGTAGCATGGTACCAGGCACCCATTGGAGTGTACATTTTACCTCCCATGGAAGAGATATTTATAATTTGCCCGGATTTTCTTTCGCGCATCCCTGGCAGGACTTCTTTAGTGATCTGAGCGAGTCCAAAGATGTTGACATCGAATTGTCGTTTTGCATCCTCTATGGAAATGTCTTCAACAGCACCGTAGAGACCATAACCAGCATTATTGACCAATACATCAATATGACCTTGTTCTTCAATTATATTTTCAACTCCACTTTTTACCTGTTCAGCGTCTGTAACATCCATCTTTATGGCATGTCCTCCAGCTTCTTCCAGCTCTTTCATTTGTTCCACTCTTCGGGCCGCACCATAAACGATGTGACCTTCTTTCGCTAATGTGATGGCGGTATCTTTCCCTATTCCGGAAGAAGCACCTGTTACTAAAATTACCTTTTGATTTTTCATCTCTTTATAAAATGTAAGTACTTACTTATTTACGTTATAAAATTTTTATAGTTTGTATTTTTTTAATAAATATTCAATTTGTGGTAGGATGTCGTATTTTTCATCAAGAAAATATCGGGTTGCCAGACCATCAGTCACCATAAGAATGCTTTCAGCTTCCATTTCAGGTTCGGCATAACCAAGCGAATCAAAAGCTTTAATAAGAGCCTGTTTGAGAGGTTCAGTTTTGTGAGCTCCATATTCCTCAGTTTCCCATTTAATTTTATATTGGAGTTTCCAAAAATTTGACTCAGACTCATTTTGAGTCATATTTCGACCCATTAAGAGTGTTTTTCTTATTGTCTCTTCTGGATCTGTTTCCAGGACGATATCAGCGAATAATAATTTCGCTCTGTTTTCTCCTTCTTCCATAATGGCCTTCAATAAACCGTCCTTATTTCCAAAATGACGAAATATTAACCCTTCTGAAACACCTGCTTTTTTTGCAATTTTATTCGTACTGGTCACTTTAAACCCATCTTCTGCAAAGAGTAGTAATGCAGAATTTAATATTTTCTCTTTTTTCGTCATTAGTGAGTAAACACTTACAATGATAGTAACGATCTACCTTTTTTTAGGTTGCTTTATTTTGTTCTAAAGATAATAATGAACCTTTTAAATAATTAGTCAGGCAATAATAAGTATTACAATCGATAGTTTTTTAATTTGCATTCAAGTCTATTTTAACCCTTACTACACAAATGAATTATGAGTAATGTAAACCTAAAATGTGCAGATAATATTCGAGTATTGTCAGCAGCGATGGTGGAAAAAGCAAATTCCGGACATCCAGGCGGACCAATGGGAGGAGCCGATTTTTCACATATTCTTTACAGTGAATTTCTAAGATTCGACCCTGAAAACCCTACC
>CAYTFO010000114.1:0-11709 GCA_964437135.1 uncultured Roseivirgaceae bacterium
GGTTGGGCTTTTCTGAGGGGGATTTTCCGAGAGCAGAGGGGGTGTATAAAAGGATTATATCAATTCCTATTTATCCGCTTCTTACTGAAGAGGAGCAGGACTTTGTTATTAATAAAATAGGAGATTTTTATGAGTAAGGTTGCAGTTATAACTGCCAGAGGGGGGAGTAAGAGGATACCAAGAAAAAATGTAAAACTATTTCATGGCAGACCCTTGATAGAATACTCAATCGAAGCGGCTTTGCGCTCAGAGCTCTTTGATGAAGTAATGGTCTCGACAGACGACAGAGAAATTGCTGATATTGCTGTTAAGTGCGGGGCAAAAGTTCCTTTTTTAAGGAGTACTTCTAACTCCGATGATTTTTCTACCACTGTGGATGTTCTTTTAGAAGTTTTTAAAGAGTATGAAAAAGAAGGTAAGTTATACGATTATTATTGTTGTATATACCCTACTGCTCCCTTTTTAACTCCAGAGAAGCTACAAAATAGTTTTCAAAAATTTCAAGTTGAGAAAGCTGATTTTTTGATCCCTGTTGTGCCTTTTTCCTACCCAGTTCAAAGGGCTTTTGAGATTACAGAAAATGGAAATTTAAACTTTCTTAGTCCTGAGTTTCGAAGAACTCGATCTCAAGATCTACCTAAAAGATATCACGATGTTGGGCAATTTTATTGGGGAAAGGTGGATTGCCTTAAAAAAGAAAGAACCCAGCAGGTTGGTAAAGTTATTCCATTCATCTTAGATGAGGTGGAGTGTCAGGATATTGATACGCCTGAAGACTGGGTCCTTGCGGAATTAAAGTTTACTTATTTGCAAAATAATAAATGATAGGGCGAGGGCTATATGTATGAAATAGAACTTAGTAGTTGTCGTATTGGAGATAAGCGGCCTTGTTTTATTATCGCTGAGATTGGAGCGAACCATAATGGTAATATTGAAAATGCATATAAATTAATCGATATTGCCAAGAATTCTGGAGCAAATGCAGTTAAGTTTCAATCTTATCGTGCAGAAACATTATATTCAAAGTATACCCCGAGAAGGGTTAAAGCAGATGGAAGTAAGGGACCCGATCCGTATGAATTAATAAAAAGTATTCAGACGCCCTACGAGTGGCACGCTTCTTTGAAGCAATATTGTGATTCAAAGGGTATCACCTTTATATCCTCACCCTTCGATAGTCTGGCCATAGACTCTCTTGAAGAGGTTGGCATTGAAATTTATAAGGTTGCTTCTTCAGAAATAGGAGACCCTCTTTTAATAAAGAAGATAGCTTCAACGAAAAAGCCAATGATTATTTCAACAGGAAAGTCATCTCTTCGTGATATTGAAAATGTTTTGAGTTGGTGCAGGGAGGAAGGGAATGAGCAATTAGTACTTCTTGAGTGTGTGGCAAGTTATCCATGTAGTTATGAGTCTATGAACCTAAGAACAATAAAAACATTGAGGGATAGCTTTGGTGTATTAACTGGTTTCTCTGATCACAATATAGAGAATATAACCGATGTCGTGGCCGTCTCTATGGGGGCGTGTGTAATTGAAAAGCATGTTACGCTAGATCGAGAAATGGAAGGCCCTGATCATCATTTTGCACTAGACCCTGAAGGGTTAAAGCAATTGGTTTCATGGGTAAGAAAAACAGAAGCGTGTTTGGGAGATGGAGTGAAAAGGGTTGATTCATCTGAATTCCAAGGAAGGCGACTTGGTAACCGCAGTATTCATGCAAAAAAAGATCTTAAAGAGGGCGATGTCATTACTCTCGACAGTATTATTTTAAAAAGACCAAACCTTGGTATTAATCCCATTGACCTCGACGCTATTATTGGGATGAGACTTACAAAAGATGTGAAAGCTGATATGTGGATTACTTGGCAAGATTTTAAAAGTTAAATAAAGTCCTTCAATTGTTTTCCTTTTAAGGCCTGCCTATTTTCATATACTTTTTGGAAAGCTTTAATTACATCGTTCATGTCCTTCATAGATAGTTGAGGCTCTATCATTTGTGTGTGAATTAAGGACTCACTGTGAAGCTCTTCTACAGTAGGACAATCTCCTTTATTGTATTCTCTTTCTGATAGGTTGAAAGGGAAGCCATCCTTACCCAGTGCTTTTTTCTTTTGAAATATAGGAAGCAGATAAATTGGTTTTACGTATCCTCTACCAACGAGAGGGCCGTCTTGTTCCCGATAAGAACAAGCGGGGAGTTCGGCTTTGACTGCATGTATAAATAGGTTTCGGTCAATTTCTATTTTCGTTTTATCGTATTTAAGTCCAAGCGCGTAATAAGCATGTTTACAATTTTGTCTTGGTATTCCCCCTGAAATTCCAGGTAGCTCAGTTAGTTGCTTTCTTAAGTAATTTGCATTTTCAATTCTTTTATCAAGGAGCTGAGGTAATTTTTTTAACTGTTCTCTTCCAATGGCGGCCTCTATTTCTGTCATTCTAAAGTTAAAGCCAAGCATATTAGTCAAATTGGTTGTACCTTGATTTTCAACCACGGATTCTGCGTGGTTGCGTATCAGACGCAAACGCTCAGCAAATTCATCATTATTGGTTACAATAACGCCCCCTTCACCTGTATGAATATGTTTGTGGTAATTAAGTGAAAAAACGCCAATGTCAGCTAAGGTTCCTGCCATTTTTCCATTTGAGCTTGCACCTGGAGCTTGAGCTGCATCCTCGATAACGATGATATTTTTTTCTTTGGCAATAGAAATTATTTCTTCATTAAATGGGTTTCCAAAAAGGTCCACAATAATAATTGCTTTCGTCTTATTTGTAATTTTCTTTCTGAAGGACTCTGGTGAGATACAAAAGTGATCACTCTCAACGTCGGCAAAGACTGGAATGCCTCCATAAAAAAGAGGTGCAGTAGCTGAGATAGACATTGAGTAGGGGGTTACAACAACTTCATCACCTGGAGTGAGACCTATGGCCCCCATTGAGGCAATTAAGCCAGAAGTATTAGAGTTAACACTTATTGAGTGTTTTATATTGAAAAAATCTGACCATTCCTTTTCAAATGCTCGTACTTGTGGTCCTCCTAAGAAATCCTGGCCCCATGAACCCTTGAATTTGGATAGCGTTCCAGAGTTAAGAACCTTATTAACGGCTTCTTTTTCTTCCTTGCCAATAGTGCAGTGGCCAGAAAATAGCTTTTCTCTTACTTTCTTTCCTCCAAGTAAGCTTAGTTTTTCCATTTTTTTATCCTTGTTTTGGTGTAGTAACTCATATAATGCGCTTTTTTTCTATCATAAGTAAGCAGTCTACTCATAGTAATTAGTTCTTTTTGAGGCTCTCTATTACTTTATGAACTTGGAGAGCATTGAGAACAGAGAAGTGTGCCTCTTGATGTTCTCCGGTCGTGTCATCGTATAGTTTTTCAAGAGAGCTACTGCCATCAATTTGATTCCAGTTGTTTGATATTTCTACAATTTTTTGATTTGAAATAATGGGGTGCTTTTTTGCTGAGTGAAATGTGAATTTTGTGCCGTACTCTGATATTTCAAGGCACCCTTTTTGGAAGTATATTTTAAGCTCCCAAAGACTGAGTTCACTATTTTCTACACTGGTAAAAAAAGTCCTCATGTTGTTTGTGTTGTATGCAGCGAAAAAATCTATGTTTTCTAGTTTGGAAGACTTTTCCCTGTAGGAGTGAATTTTGCATAGGTTTTTAATTTCGCCGAATAAAAAGTGCATAAGTGAAATAAGGTGGGATCCACAGTTCATTATTCCTTTAGAATAACTTAAGAGAGAAAGAAGAGGTTGTCCATAAAGTCCTTCTTTTATCATTCTTTTTATCTCGATATAGTTTTGATTAAAAAGTCGAGAATAATTAATGTAGAGCTTGTTTTTGAAGTGCTGAGCCATTTCATAAGCTTGATTATAATTTGAACAAAACGGTTTTTCACAAATGAGAGTATATCGGTATTTCTTTAAATCTTTAAGAATGGAATAGTGAGATGATGTATTTGCCGACACAACAATAATATCAAATTCATTATAGTCTTCATTGGTATATTGATGACCGCTCCATCTTTTCGAGGCAGACCCTTGTGCCTTTTTATCTTGATCTAAGAAAGACAATCTATGGCCTTGAATTGACAAAATTTTTGCATGGTTGTGAGAATATTTAAAGCCATTGGCATCTATACCTGTTCCAATGCCTCCGCAGCCAATAATAAGTGCTTTTTTCAATATTAACCTCATTAGTTTTGACCAATATTCGCTTTAAAGCTTAAAATAAACTGGGGTCATCGGCCAGAATGTAAAAGCTAAACTCCCTAGGGGGCTACGTGTTATCAAACTTAAAGTCAAAATTTTTTAAAAAAGAGCTAATTTTTGTCTATTTATTAATTTTTTATTCACTTTTAGTTGGATTTATAGGAGGGAGACCTTTTAACACTGTTGATACTATTGAGTTTGATATGCACTTTGTGAAGAATTTTGATTTTTCTCAAAGACGCTTTGATTATCCTGCTCTATCTTATTATTTAGGAGGATTACTACAAAAGTTACTGGGTGGTAATAAGCTCGCTCCTAATAATCTATATTCTGTCATCACTGTTGTTCTGCTATTTTCATTTTTTAGACGTAAGAGTAATGGAAACATCGGTTTTATTACTTCTAGTTTGTTTTTACTTAGTTCATTGATATGGACTCGTAACCTTCATTTAACTATAGTGGACATGCCACTGACCTTTATGGGGTTTTTAGCTTGCTTTATTTGTTACATGTTATTTTCTCATTACAATAAGCTTAGTTTAATGCATGTTGCACTTATAGGTGCAATGACTGGCTTGACTGCATCAATGAAGTATAACGGAGGAATAATTGCTTTCGCGTTAGCGGTTCCTATAATATTAAACCTCTTTAAAAATAAAACCCTACTGATAAAAGCTGCAATAGTTTATTTCTTGTTCTCACTTATGGCCTTTATGTTTACTAATCCCTTCATACTTACCAATTTTGAAAAGTTCTCCGATGCCATGATTCAAATATACGGCTTTAAAGGGGGAAGTCATCTTGGTTATACTGCTGAGAATGGTCTATTCCATCATTTATTTATATCATTACCAGATGGTTTCGGTCTTTTTCCGTATATTGGAGGCATTTTTGGCTTAGCTTGGTTTTGTTTTCAAAGTGAGGAAGATAAGGAACAAAAATTATCTATAATTTTATACCCTTCTTTATTCTTGCTTCTTATGGGTCTTTCAAGGCTTAATTTTCAACGATATGTTTTGCCCCTAATTCCCTTTTTATCTTTAGGCATCGGGATATTAGTTATTAAGCTACAAAAAACTCTACAAAGAAGTAAATCCCTTTATATTTTCTATTCTGTGATTATCTTGGCTTTATCATATAATATATCTTTTCAGGTGAAGTATTTGCTCTTAATGTTCGAGAAAGATACTAGGGAAATCTATCAGAAATCTTTCACTGACTTTACTATAAGAAGATATAAGAAAGGAGAACTTATCTCCTGTAGTTGGTGTGACTTGTATATTAAGCCAGTAAAAGATAGATTTTACAAGATCAAGAGGTCCTTGAACAAAGATCTTTATAAAGAGAATGCTTCAATTATTTCTTTTAATAGTTTTAGTGATGACCGATTAATTTATGATAAGGTGAGTGACAGATCTAAGTCGAAGTTTTTTAAAAAGTATACAAATATAAAGGGTTACTATGTGGTGAAAATGTCTCCTTATAAATTTGATAAAACACGGGTTCCATTTGCGCCTGAGTCACTTTATACAGTTGAAAAAATGGACTTAATGTACAGGATAAGGCCTGGCCCTTATATCGAAACATACTTTAGAAGTATGAACGATGCAAAAATGTTTACTAGTATATGTCGGAGTAATGGCGGAGATTGTAGGCTTGTGAGTCTAAGAAAAAATTACTACCTGAAAGAGATCTCGGGGCAGCAACTATAGGTGGTCTTTACAGATAATATCCCACACTCTGGGGGCAGCCTCTCCATCACCGAAAGGGTTTTTATTATCTTGGTAACTTTTATAGAGCTCTCGGTTAGAAAGAAGTTTTTTGACTTCTTGCGAAATGTCTGATGTTAGGGGAGGGACGAGCTTGAGTGTTCCTGCTTGAAGTCCCTCACTTCTTTCCGTTGTATCTCGTAGCACGAGAACTGGTTTTTTTAAAGATGGGGCTTCTTCTTGAACCCCCCCTGAGTCAGTTAATATAATATGACTTTTACTCATGAGCCAGACAAAACTTACATACTCTAGAGGTTCTATTAAATGGATTCCATTATGACCACCTAGTACTCTGTGTACGGTTTCAACTACTTTAGGGTTTAAGTGAACAGGTAGAACTATTTCAACGTCATTAAACTCTTGTTTGATTTTAATGAGATGCTTACATATTGTCTCAAGGGCTTTTCCGTAATTCTCACGCCTGTGTGTGGTGACTAAGATTATTCGCTTGGAAAAGTCCACGGAGGGAAATTGAGATAAGTATTTATCATCTTCTATTTTCTTTAGAGTTATTTTTAAGCTATCGATACTGGTATTTCCTGTAACATGAACATTGTCAATGACGCCTTCATTTTTTAGGTTTTCAGCGGCTATGTTCGTTGGGCAAAAATGAAATGATGCAATCGTAGACACCATCTTTCTATTCGCCTCTTCAGGAAAAGGAGAATGAAGGTTAAAAGAGCGCAAACCAGCTTCAATGTGAGCTATAGGGGTTTTATTAAAAAAGGAAGCTAATGAAGCTGAAAATGTTGTCGTGGTGTCTCCTTGTGTTAATACAATATCTGGTTGAAAATCATCAAGGACAGTATCCATCTTGCTTAATATTGTTGATGTTAGTGAGGCCAGTGATTGACCTTTTTTCATTACCTCAAGTTTATAGTCAGAGGGAAGTTCAAAAAAATTCATAAAGGGTGAGAGGAGCTCTTTGTGTTGACCAGTGGTGCAGATTTTTACATCAATATTTCGTTTAAGAGCTTCATGATAGATGGGGGCAAGTTTTATTGCTTCTGGCCTAGTTCCTAAGCAAATAAGTGCTTTCATTTGATCACCTTAAGGTTCGTAAGATTTTCAAGTTTCCAATTATCGTTTTTTTTATCTGCATTTTTGATTCACCGAGCTTTTTGTCATAGCGCAGAATAAAAGGCTCCTCAATGCAATTAGCATCATTAATGTAGCACTTAACTAGGAGTTCAACCATACAGGCAAAGCTTTTTTCAGTTACGAGCTCATTGGGGTAACGCTGGGTTAAGGTTTTTACTATCCCTGGTGAGTAAAGGCGGTAGCCACAGCTATAATCTAGAACTCCAGGTATATTACGAAAGAGCTTAAAAAGAAGAGTAAGAATAAATGAAAGAAATTGGCGGAATAGGGTGACACCATATACCTTGCTGCCTGTTCTAAAACGAGAAGCAATCACTACGTCGAAACCGAGAACAAGTTTTTTATACATATTGATAAGGAAAATAGGGTGATGAGAGTTATCTCCATCCATAAGACCAAAGCCCAAATAATCCGTTGAATTATTAATACTATTTATAAAGGATTGAAACGCAGTGTTTATACCACCAGTAAGTCCAGCGTTCTTTGAGTGGTGTATTGTATCAACAAAGTTAAATCTTTTCTTTAAGTTCTCAGCAACTTGATGTGTTCCATCTGTCGATGCATCATTAATAATAAGAACCTCAAAAGATACATCGAGATACTTTCTTTCATTAAGCTCGGCAAATGATTGCACCAAGTCAGTAATATTTTCTTCTTCATTATAACAAGGCAGTGCAATAAGTATCTTTTTCATCAGCTCTTTTAATATAGTGAAATATTTGTAACTCTGGTACTCTAAAATATATAGCTTAGCTGATCAAGGTTTATTTATGGCCATCGCGTTAATTTCAGGTGTAACAGGTCAAGATGGGGCTTATCTTTCAAAGTTTCTTTTAGAGAAAGGATATCAAGTTCATGGTCTAGTCTGCAAAGGAAGATCTAGCTCACTAAAAAATTTAGAGTTTTTAAAAATTCGATCTTCAATAAAGTTTCATGAGTGTGATTTATTGGATGAGCAATCGATCCGGAGCTTAATTGAAGCAATATGCTGTGATGAAATTTATAATCTTGCGGCACAAAGCTCTGTAGGTGAATCTTTTTTAAGACCGATGGAAACTTTGAAGTTTAATACAATTTCAACTCTAAACTTTCTTGAGAGTATCCGGAAAATGAAAGGAGTTACAGGTGATAGACTTCGTTTTTATCAGGCTTCTTCAAGTGAAATGTACGGCTCTGTTGATAAGCTTCCTATTACAGAGAAGTCTGTAATACATCCATTGAGTCCATATGGAGTTTCTAAGGCATCTGCGCATTGGATGACTGTGAATTATCGAGAGTCTTATGACTTATTTACGTGCAGTGGTATTTTATTTAATCACGAATCTTTCTTAAGACCAGAAAGCTTCTTTGTGAAAAAAGTGATTAGAGATTGTATTAGAATATCTCGTGGTCTTAGTGAAAACCTTAGGGTTGGAAATATTGATGTGAAACGTGATTTTGGCTATGGGCCAAAGTATATAGAGGCTATGTGGCTTATTTTGCAGCAAAAATTACCTTCCGATTATTTAGTTTGTTCAGGAAGATCCGTATCTCTAAGAGAGATTGTTATGTGGTTGTTTAAGAGATTTGGCATTGATGAATCAAAGCTTGTTATAGATGAAACTTTCTTTCGACCCAATGAGTTGAAAGAAATATATGGTGACAACTCTAAAGCTAGAGAGTTGCTAGGATGGGACTATAATTTAGATTTTTTTGAAGTTTTAGAAAATCTTGTCAACGAGGAACTCGATAATTTTAAATGATTAGAGTGTTGTTTGATCATCAAATTTTTAGTCTTCAAAAGTATGGTGGGATTTCTCGCTACTTTGTTGAATTATACAAACAATTTAAAAGTATGAGTAGCTCTATAGAAGTGGTAATACCCATCCTTGTGTCTGATAATGAGTATTTCAATAAAGCCAAAGAAAGAAAACCTTCAATGATAGAGAACTGTGAATATAAGGGGAAAAGACCTCTATTTTACTTTTTAAATAGGATCTTTCAGAAATTTCTTTTTAGCTCTTCAAAGTTTGATATAATCCACTCCACTTACTTTGATCCAGAGTTCTTAAATAAAAGTAAGTGTAAAAAAGTTGTTACTGTATATGACATGATTCACGAAGTATTTCCTTTTTACTTTAGAAATAATGATAGAACCTCTGAAATGAAAAGGAAGTCAGTGGCCCTTGCCGATAGAGTTATTTGTATCTCAGAAAATACAAAAAAGGACTTGTGTCGCTACTTTCCCATAGATGAGAAAAAAGTAGATGTCGTTTATCTAGGCTCTAATATGAAGAGAACTGAGACTCAAAAACTTTGTCTTCCTCCTCGATATTTATTGTTCGTTGGGAAAAGAGGTCAGTATAAAAATTTTGATAACTTTATAAAAGCATTTTCTACATTAAGTGAACTTCACTCTGACTTATCTGTCGTTGCTTGTGGAGGAGGTACGTTTTCAGATGAAGAAATATTGATGTTAAAGGGCCTAAAAGTTCAGGATAAAGTCTTTCAAAGAGACTTTTCTGATCTTGATATTTCTGAAGTTTATAGTAGGGCTTTTTGTTTTGTATTTCCATCACTCTATGAAGGGTTTGGAATCCCTGTTTTAGAGTCATTTTTAACAGGATGCCCAGCTTTATTGAGCAATAGAAGTTCTTTGCCAGAAATTGGTGGTGATGCTGCCCTATATTTTAACCCCGATAGTGTAAACTCTATTAGAGGTCAGCTTGAACAAGTCATCTCTAACAGAGAGTTAAGAAAAAAGATGATACGAAGTGGTTTTGAACAGGCTAAAAAATTCCCAGTTAGTAAAGTCGCGAATGATACGATAGAAGTTTATAAGAGAGTGTTGAAATGAAAGTTTCTATTATTATGCCAACTTTTAACTCTGAAAAAACAATAGAAAAAGCAGCTCAATCAATTATCGACCAAAATTATCCCCTCATAGAATATATTGTCGTTGATAATATGAGCTCAGATAAAACTATTGATATCATAGACTCGTTATTTACTCGTAGTACAATAAAACCTATTGTTATATCTGAAAGAGACAAAGGGATATCTGATGCTTTTAATAAAGGGATAAGAGTCGCAAGTGGGGATATTATTGCAATCTTAAATAGTGATGACTTCTACATAGAACCTGATGTAGTTAATAAGGTTGTTGAAGCTTTTCGACCTGGAGTCTATTTTGTTTACTCGAGTATTAAGTACCTTGACTTAGAGTTTGGTAGTCATATTAGAGAGCCAGGACTATGGGATATAAGAAAGGCGTACCCATTTCATCATCCATCTCTCTTTGCTCACTCTATGTTGTATCAGGATTATGGATTATATGATTTAGATTATAAGTTAGTTATGGATTATGAGTTTACGATGAGATTTTATGATGATTTTAAACGTGGAAAGATAAAAGGTCAGTATGTATCAGGTCCTCTCGTTTGCTTCTCTGCTGAGGGTGTATCGAACAAAATGGAGAAAAAAACACTTGATGAGATAAAAAGAGCTTTGGTAAAAAATAAACATTATGATTTTTTTGCTAGAGTTAATCTTTTTTTAAGGCAAATTAGAATTCTTCTTAAAGAAGCTTTTTCATCAATTGGCCTTGATATTATTATCAATAAATGGCGCTTGTACAAATGGAGGAGGGGAAAATAAAGTCTGTTCTTTTTATCACATCTCGTTCTGATCTTGGGGGAGGCCCTAAGCACTTATATGACCTAATTTATACGATTAGACAAATAAATGTTGATGCTAAGTTGTATGTAGCATCTCCTAGCAAACCTCCATTTGGAGAAAAGTTTAGAGTATTATCTACTGAGTTCTTTGAGTTACCATTTAGACGGTTCAGCATTGTCGCTTTTTTTAGACTTGTCCTATTTTGCTTACAAAATGACGTAAGTATTATTCATTCTCATGGTCGTGGTGCTGGTACATATTCTCGTTTTATGAAGCTTTTTGGATTTTCTATTATTCATACTTTTCATGGTATACATGTTGAAAAAACGATAATAGGGAAACTTAAGCTTTTTGTTGATAAATGCCTGTATTTATTAACAGATACTTTTATTTGTGTGTCATTTGATGAGTACGATAAAGCCTCTTTACTTTCTTTATGCTCCCCTTATAAATCTATTGTGATTTTTAATGGTGTTGATGTTAAAGCGATCCATGAATATAGTTCTACAAAAACTTTTTTTAGTAAAAGTGAAGATACTCGTTTTATTATAGGCTCTCTTTCCAGGCTTAGTTTTCAAAAAGGTATTGATATCCTCATTAGGTATATATATTATTTTAAAAAAATTAGAGACGACTTTTTGTTTGTTATTGCGGGTGATGGTGAGGAGCGAGACAACTTACAAGACTTAATAGATCGTTATGAGTTAAAAGATAATATAAGGCTCATAGGAAGTACATCTACTCCAATCAATTTTTTAATGGAGTTAGATGTTTACTTGAGTTCGTCTCGATGGGAGGGGTTACCTATTGCTGTCTTAGAGGCTATGGCCATACCTTTACCAATACTCCTTTCCAATGTTGTTGGGCATAAACAGTTTAAAGAAAGTGGTATATTACTTTTTGATCTCGATGATTATATGGACTTTGAGGTGCATTTAAACAAGCTTTTATCTAACTCTGA
>CAYTFO010000115.1:0-3296 GCA_964437135.1 uncultured Roseivirgaceae bacterium
GATTTGGTTTATCATTAAGAAATAAAAATGGCATATTCTCTATTATTTTTGCAAATGGTTCTCAATTTTCGCAGAATATTTCAGTAACGAACACAAAAGTACATTTTGGGTATATCTCGACTTTTTAGCATTCTTCTATTGATAGTTTCCTTAAATGGGATTGCACAGGATTTCCAGAATCAGCCGAAGATTTTGAAAATTGATTACAATGGTGATATAGAACTATCTCTTAACCCGGATGGTCAAAAACTATTGGGATGTTTTGTCAGCAGAGATACAAGTTTGTTATCACTGGTACTTTCAAATGACAACCCTTTTACCGTATGGATAGATGGAAAACTGTATAAAGCTGATGAAGATTATCACGACCTGCTGATAAGCGAAATATTTAGTAATAATATTACTGAGGACACTGTATTTGTTTCCTTTTATGATGAGAAGGGATTTTCAGATTTCCGATATGAATTTGTTTACAGACAAATATCACAGGAAACCAGTGATACACAGGTACAGCTAAGACAGGCTGCTTTCAATAAAAATGTTTTAATCGTATTATTTCTATTCTTTTTATTGTTGTTAGTCATATTTCGGTTTTCTTCAGGGGATACTATTGTTTCTTATTTTCAAAAAGTTTTTCTAAGAAATATCAGAATAAGCATTTTTGAAAATGATAGCAATACTACCTATTTAGAAATTGTACTCGCTTCCTTTTTGACAGGGTTGGCTATTTGGCATATTGAAAACTCCGGAGAAAACTATTTTGTCGATTATTTTCAGTTGCAACTTCTTGATTATCTAAAATACGCGGGCATTACATTGTTATTCTTAATTGCAAAATATTTATTGTTAAGAATTGTATCATTTTTAAACGGGTTGACAGGTGTTCATCTGATACAGTTTGTGGATTTTCTTAAATTTCTGATTGTTATTAGCATTATTCTCAACCTGTTGTTTTTTACCATTTACTGGTCTGGATATTACCCGGTCGCATACATTTCTAACAGCTGGGAATATTTTTACCCGGTGATGTATATATTATTTACCCTTTACTATTTCTTCAAACTATCTTCTGCAGTTACTGGTAAAAAACTCCTTATAATTTCCTACCTTTGCACCACCGAAATTTTAGGTGCTTATTTAGTTGCGTCGATCCTTATTAATTAGAAGAGTACAGAAAGCGAAAAAGGTATGAGTAATGATTTAATTCTGGAAGACAAAACAAGATTGAATAGTGTAAGTAGCATTCTTGTTTCACAGCCAGAACCTTCAGACGAGAGATCCCCGTATTTTAGTTTAGCCAAAAAACACAATCTGAAAATAGATTTCAGGCCGTTTATTGAGATTGATCCTGTTGATGTTAAAGATTTCAGAAAACAGAAAATTAACATTCTGGATCACTCTGCTATAGTATTTACGAGTAGAAATGCTGTAGATCACTTTTTTAGACTTGCGGCTGAAGTTAAGGTTGAAGTTCCTACAGATATGAAATATTTTTGTATTTCAGAACAAACAGCCAACTATCTTCAAAAATATATTGTGATCAGAAAAAGAAAGATATTCACAGGTCTTAGAACTGCTGAGGATATGTTTGATCTATTCAAGAAGCATAAAGACGAGAAGTACCTTTTTCCTTGCTCTGATATAAGAAAAGATGACATTCCAATGTTCTTTAAAGACAATAATTTGTCACTTGATGAAATGATTATTTATCGAACAATTGCAAGTGATTTGTCCGATTTGGCGGATGTCAATTATGACATTATTGCTTTTTTTAGTCCATCGGGAATTAATTCTCTTTTTGAAAATTTCCCGGACTTTAAGCAGAATAAAACAAGAATAGCTGCATTTGGACCTACCACAGCAAAAGCAGTAAAGGATGCAGGTTTAATTCTTGATATCCAGGCACCCCTTCCAAATGCCCCTTCCATGACAGGTGCTTTGGATTTATACATAAAGAAGGCAAACGGTTTAGATAAATAAGGGTTACGTTAATAAAGTTTGTTGCGAAATAAGTAACTTGTTTTATTATGAGAGCATTATTAATTGCTTTAATTCTGACGTTTGCGGCTTTAACCGGGCTAGGCCAAAACAATCCTTTGTTTAGCCATTATGCTCTCAATCCAATTTATGCACATCCGGCAATTGGATCATTTGAATCTGTTTCCTTCACTTCGACTATGGTAAGGGCACAATGGGCGGGGTATAATTCTTCTTTTGATGGCCCAGGAGGTGCTCCAAATACGCAATTTGTAAATGCTCTGATAATCTCCAAATCATTTATCAACAGCTTTGGTGTCAATGTTATTAATGATAACCTTGGACCAACAAATAATTTAGAAGCCACTTTACCTATATCGAAGAGTTTCAATATAGGCTTTAGCAAGATTTCACTTGGAGTTGCACCGGGTGTAGTCTCGAGAACCCTTGACTTCAGCAAACTCAGGTTTAATGATCCAGGTGATCCGTTATATATAGAGTCAAGAGAAACCGGAGTAGGATTTAATCTTGCTGCCGGGCTTGCATTTGAGACGAGAAATAATGTGATGGCTGCTTTTTCTGTCAGCAACATTCTTGAACCGGGGTTTAATTACGACTTTGATGAAAGCGAATTTTCAAATGATCTAAAGCGGACGTATACTGGTTTTTTTAAAATCACAAGATCAATCTCACGAGACCTTCTTATATCACCAAACTTACAGTTATCTTCTGACCTCAATACATTCACATTTGATGTTGGCGCTTTTCTTAACTATAGACAAAGAGCCTGGGCGGGTACAGCATATAGATGGGAAGAAGCTATTACTTTAAATTTTGGGTATTCATTTTTGAAAGATAATTCGTTAAAAGCAGGCTATGCATTTGATATTGTAATCAATGAACAGGATGCGAAACAATTTTCTTCGCAGGAATTTTTTATCCGTTATGATTTGCCTAATATAGTATTTGGAGGCAAAAAACAGATTAAAACTCCAAGATTTACCTATTGAATAAATATTAATTGATATATTTAGATATTATTTATGTTTGAATTTATTGCTCTTAATAGAATTAAGATTATATATTTAAGGGCTTATTCACACAATAAATTTTGCATAAGTTTGTTTTATTTACATACTTGCAAGTTCAAATAAGGTGTTATGAATATTATGCGTGTATTTAATCGAACATTATGGGTTAGCCTCGGGCTAGGAATTATCCTGTCCGGTTGTAGCCTGTTTGGAGGCGGCAGCGGAGCCTCGGACAGAGGTGAGCTGATCGGAGTTCAGGGAAGACAGGGTTGGGAAATGACCCGTCCC
>CAYTFO010000115.1:3306-11656 GCA_964437135.1 uncultured Roseivirgaceae bacterium
TTCAATACCTGCTGGTACCTTTCATATGGGTCAGGCAGATGAGGACATTGCGGCAACTCAGATCAACTTCAACAAACAAGTTACAATCGGTGGTTTCTTTATGGATGATACCGAGTTAACCAACAACGAGTACAGACAATTTACTCAGGAACTAACGGGAGCTGAAGCAGAAATTCCAGCAGGATATTCTGTTGCAGATCTTATGCCTGATACAACAGTCTGGGTATCGGATTTTACCCACCATATGGGTGATCCGTTGGTAACTTACTACTGGTCTCATCCAGCATTTGACAATTATCCTGTCGTAGGTATCGATTGGATAGCTGCCAAATATTTCTGTGATTGGAGAACCAGGCATCTAAACGATTACCGTCAAGAGATTGGTCTTCCGGTTATGCCAAACTTCAGACTTCCTTCTGAAGCAGAATGGGAGTATGCGGCAAGAGGTGGAAGAGATATGAACAAGTATCCCTGGGGTAATCCTTATATCAGAAATGCTAAAGGATGTCTTTTGGCTAATTTTAAACCTGGTAGAGGAAACTATTATGATGATGGTTTCGCGTATACTGCCGAAGTAGCAACATTTTTTGCTAACGATTACGGACTTTATGATATGTCCGGAAACGTAGCTGAATGGTGCGAAGATGCTTATAATCCTTCTGCAGTTCCTTTGGTCTGGGACTTAAACCCTACTTATTTTGATGATAATGTAGAGTATAAAGTTATCAGAGGGGGATCTTGGAAAGATATCGCTTACTTCCTCGAAACAGGTACAAAATCATATGAACATAGAGATACTGCCCGGTCATCAGTTGGATTCAGATGCGCGATGACAAACTTGGGTAGATCCTCAGGAAGCGAATTTTATTAAAAAAACTTTTGTATAATTATTTTTATACTACTAACCTAAAAACTAGAAAAAATGAGTAAAAAAGGCGGATTTCAGGAGCTTCTTTTTTCGACAATAATGCCAAAGATATATGGTATAGGAGCTGCTATTGTAATTGTTGGTGCCATGTTTAAAATTCTTCACCTACCGGGTGCTGGTGCCATGTTGGGTATCGGTCTTACTACTGAGGCTGTTATCTTCTTTTTAAGTGCTTTTGAACCTAAGCACAAAGAACCGGACTGGGCAAAAGTTTACCCTGAACTTGCAGACGACTATGATGGACCCCCTGCAACAGCAAGAGCTGCTGTAGCGGCACCACAGGCAGGAACTGCTGCAAAAATGGATAAAATGCTGGCTGACGCCAAAGTAGGTCCGGATCTTATAAAAAGTCTTGGTGACGGGATGAGAAATCTGGCGGAATCCGCTAAAAAGATGTCAAATCTTAGTGATGCAGCAGTTGCAACCAATGACTATGCTCAGAATGTGAAAACAGCATCTAAGTCGCTTGTTGAAATGAATAAATCTTATTCTTCAACAATGCAGGCAATGTCAGCAATGGCAGATGCAACTAAAGATGCAAAAGAGTATCATTCTCAGGTTCAAAGCGTAACTAAAAGCCTTAGTGCCCTTAACGCGCTTTACGAAATGGAATTGAAAGATTCGCAAAGCCATACAAAAGCATTGAATAAATTTTATTCAAATGTTACCGGAGCTCTGGAAGGAATGGCCGAAGCGGGTAAGGAAACTGCTGCATTCCAGCAGGAATTAAATAAACTTACTACCAATATAGCTTTGCTTAATAAGGTATATGGTGGTATGTTGACTGCAATGAAAGGATCTTAATAAAGAATTGAATTATGGCAGGAGGAAAAGAAACCCCACGTCAGAAGATGATCGGTATGATGTATTTGGTACTAACAGCGTTGTTAGCACTGAATGTTAGCTCTACTGTAATCGAAAAATTTGTTTTCATTAACGAAAGTTTGCATAAAGCAAATGAGGAAACTACTGAACGTAACCTCAAAACGCTTGAAGCAATGAGAAAAACTGTTAAAGAGACGGGTAACAGAGAAGCAGACGTTGCTGTCCTTACAGTTGCTGATGAAATCCGCGCTGAAACAAGTAACGTTAATGAAAAGCTTGTTGAATACAAGCAAACAATGATTGAGATCACAGGAGGCTACAAAGAAGGTCATGAACCTGAGTACTTAGGGGATGCTAAAGAATTAGAAGGTATGACCGACTATGATAAAGTTGGTAACTATATGATGCCAGTTGAAGAAGGTGGCGAAGGACACGGAGCTCAACTGAAAGAAACACTTAATACATATGTTGAATTTGTGAAGGGCAAACTTCTTGAAGCTGGCGTAGATCAGGAATCTGTTACAAATTTCCGAGATATTGCCGTCGATGCTGATAAGGATCCTGTTTACATGAATGATCCAAATCAAAAAGGGAAGAAATTTTCTCAATTAGCATTTGAATCTTCACCAACGCCTGCATCAATAGCTACAATGAGTGAATTCCAATCTCGAGTACTTAGCTACGAAACTACAGCACTTGATTTATTAAGTAAAAAAGTTGGTGCTGGTGACTTGAAATTTGATAATGTTTTTGCAATGGTGAAGCCTAAATCTGAATATGTTGCTTCTGGAGTAACTTATGAAGCAGACCTGTTCATTGCAGCATCATCAACTGGTGTAACACCTGAGATGTACGTTGACGGAAACCAGATAGAAGTCGAAGATGGTATGGGTAAAGTAAGAATACCTGCAAGAGCAACATCATTCGATGACGAGAATAAGGCAGCAAAAACATTTGATGCTATGATCCTGGTTCCAAAACCTGGAGGAAAGGATACTATCACTCAAACTTTTGAATATTTTGTTACGAAACCAGTTATTCAAATTCAGTCTCAGTCAGTTAGTGCATTGTATCTGAATTGTGGTAACGAGCTTGATGTTCAGGTGCCTGCTTTAGGTAATGAGTATCAACCTTCGTTTAATGCAAAAGGTGGATACACTATTGGTGGCAAAGGAGGTAAAGTAACTGTTGTACCAAACTCAAATAAGGTAATTCTATCAGTTTCAAGTGCTGGAAACTACATTGGTTCACAGGATTTTTCAGTTAGAAAAATACCTCAACCTGAAATTATCCCATCTACTGACAGAGGTCCTGTTGATCAAAAAACTGGTATGCCAGCAAAAACTCCAAGGATAAAGTTAAATGTAAAGCCAGATGAAAGTTTTGCGGAATTTTTGCCAAAAGACGCGAAATTTAGAGTTTCATCTTGTGTAGCTACTCTGGTTTCTGGAGGAATTGGTAGAGCAACAGTTAATTCAAACGGTGATGTATTAAATCTAGGCCAGATTGCTGCAAATGCAAGAAAAGGTGACCAGATAGTTATTGAAATACGAGGTGTACAGCGTCAAAATTTCAGAGGTCAGGTTGAAGATTTTAAGATAAATTCTAGATATATCCGTATTGGACTTAACTAGACTTAAATTGTTATAGTGTGATGAAAAAATTTGTTTATGTATTGATCTTTTTTGGATTTGCTGGTGCGGCTTACGGACAGGAATTAGCCCCGCTTGTTAAACCAGAAGTAAACCCGGATCATGTTCTTTATAAGAAGACGGTCTGGAGAAGAATGAATATGGAAGAATCCATGAATAGACCATTCTATTCTAAAAATGGTGAACTTCCAAGATTACTTCTTGAAGCTGTTCAGGCTGGGTTGTTAAAGCCTTACAATACTGATACTTGTATCAATATTATGCCTGATGATGTTTTTAATTCAAGAATCAGATTAGAAAATGAAGCATCTGATGATGGATTTGGAGGTGGATTTGATAGTTTCGGAGGCGGGTTTGGTGGAGAACAAACTGAGTCTGCTGAAGAAGCAGGACCATCTTACACTGCAATTCCACCGGAAGAATTTTCAGTTCTGTGGATCAAAGAAGATGTAATTTTTGATAGAAACAGAACAAGAATGTACCACTACATTAGAAGTATTACTCTTAAATTACCAGGTGGTCCTGAAAATCTGATTTGGAATGAAGCTGGTTTCGAAAAAGAAATAGCTAGTTTTAGATATGACGACGTAGTAGCATTGTTTAGAGGGCCATATGCTGATAGAGCAATATGGTATAATAATCAAAACCAGGCCCAAAATGTCAATTTCAGTGATGCATTTGAACTTAGGTTATTTAGAGCACCTATAATAAAAATCTCAAATGCTCAGAACCTGGATATCAGACAGGAGTATCAGGATTTGATTGCTAAAGATCCTTTAAATGCTATGATGATTCAACAAAAGTATGAGTATGATCTCATGGAATATGAGAGTCAACTTTGGGAATATTAATTAACACGCATAAATTTTTAAGAGGGGCTTTAGGCCCCTTTTTCTTTTTCTGAATTCTTGAAAAATTGTAAAATAATTTCTGCTTTGGATTTCCCAACAATCTTTTCAAGTTCGTTTAACCCTGCTTCCTTTATTCTTTTAATGCTTTTGAATTCTGAAAGCAACTGATTTCTGGTTTTTGGTCCAATCCCTTTAATCTCATCTAATATTGATCTGTTGGCTGCTTTGCTTCGTTTTTGTCTGTGAAAAGTTATAGCAAAGCGATGAGCCTCATCTCTCAAGTGCTGCAGTAATTTTAATGACTCTGATTTTTTACTTATATGTAAAGGAAGAGGATCTTCAGGGTAATAAATCTCTTCCAGTTTTTTAGCAATTCCAATAATGGGGATTTTTCCATAAGCATCTATTTCCTCTAAAGCTTCCTTTGCTGCATTCAATTGTCCTTTTCCACCGTCTATAACAATCAAATTTGGGAGTCTCTCATCATTTTTTATCAGTGCTGAATATCTTCTGCCAACTATTTCTTTCATTGAGCCAAAGTCGTCAGGACCAACTACTGTCTTTATATTGAACTTTCTATAATCTGATTTAGAGGGTTTTCCATTCTTAAAACATACCATTGATGCAACTGGGTTGGTTCCCTGAATATTAGAATTATCGAAACACTCAATATGTAAGGGTAGATCCTTGAGATGTAAATCTTCTTTTAATTGTTCCAGCACAAAACCTTTAGTGCCATATTTCTTTTGATTTCTCTCCTCGATCTTTTGTCTTTTAAATAAAAGGCTATTTTTTACAGATAAATCAACTAATTTCTTTTTATCACCAATCTGAGGCACCGTTACATTCAATTGCTCATTATCTGGATCAAATTCAATATTTGAAAGTATTTCCTTATTTGCACTTTGAAATTTATGTTGTAGAATGGGGTATGCATACTGCATTATCTCATCATCTGTCTCATCCATCTTAAGCTTAATCTCTACGGTTTCTGATGCGCGAATACTGCCCTGATCAATTTTAAGGTAATTTAGATAAGCTCGTTTCTCATCTCTTATCAACGTGAAGACATCTATGTCAGTAACTTTCTGATTGACAATTAAAGACTTTGTCTGAAATTTATCTAATAGCTCAAGTTTTTCTTTATATTCATGTGCAACTTCAAAATTGAGCTGCTCAGAAGCCTTTTCCATCTCTTCTTTAATAGAGTTTTTTACAATGGAAACATTTCCCTTAAGGATCTCTATTGCAAAGCCAATTTCATTTAAATAGTCTTCTTCTGATTGCAATCCCTCGCAAGGCCCTTTACAATTGCCAATATGATACTCCAGGCATACTTTGAATTTACCTTTTGCAATATTTTCTTCGGATAGTACATAATTGCAGGTTCTAATCTTATATAATTTCCGGATAAGGTCGAGAACACTATTCATTGCCTTTACTGATGTATATGGGCCATAATAATCACCAAAAGTTCTTTCTATTCTACGAGTTGAATATATTCTGGGAAATCGTTCATGAGTTACACAGATGCTGGGAAAACTTTTATCGTCCTTGAGAAGAATGTTGTACTTAGGCTGATTTTCCTTTATTAGATTGTTTTCCAAAAGGAGTGCATCAAATTCCGAATTAACTATTGTTATTTCTATATACTGAATTTCAGAAACAAGCTTTACTGTCTTTCGATTGTGTTGAGCAGATTTATTGAAATAACTGGCAACTCTTTTTTTTAAGCTTTTAGCCTTTCCAACGTATATTATCGACTGCTTTTTATTGAAGAATTTATAAACACCCGGTTGATCAGGGATATTTAGATAATCACTTATATCAAACTGATAATAATCCATTTATTGAATTAGAATATATCCGCTTCATCGACAACGTCGTATTGAATAGAGTCAGTTTGATTTTCATTGTTATATAAAGAGCAATCAAGTTCCATTGAAAGCGGCTTGGTAGGCTTATCAAAGCTGCCTTTTGTATAAGGAAGTGTGGAGTCCTCGTAAACCTGTAACATAAAATTCTGGAATATAGGCAAAGCTGTTTTTGCTCCCTGTCCATAATACCAGTTTTTAAAATGTATGGCTCTGTCATCACCTCCAACCCAAGCTCCTGCAACCAGGTCCTTTGTTACACCGATAAACCAACCGTCTGAAGCATTCTGTGTTGTTCCGGTTTTCCCACCTATTTCATTGTTCTCTTTTAATTCCCATTTCAAACCTCTTGCGGTTCCTCCAACTTCTTCTGTGGTACCTTTTAGCATATGAAGCATTAAATAAGCAGTTTCTTCATTCAATGCTTCCCTTGTTTCAGGTACAAATTGCTGAATGATATTTCCGTTCTCATCCTCAATTCTTTGTATATAGTATGGTTTTGTATAAACCCCTTTATTCACAAATGTGGAATAAGCACCTACCATTTCAAAGATTGAAACTTCACCTCCTGAGCCTAAGGAAAGTGATGGAACGGGACTTAAAGGGCTTTCGATTCCAAGCCTTCTTGCGTAGTCAACTACGGTTTGTGGACCAATTCTGGAAATCATCCATGCAGTAATACTGTTTACAGATCTGGCCATTGCCTGTCTTATGGTCATTGTTTCACCTGTAAACTTTCCGTCATCATTGTTAGGTGTCCAGGTAGGTGGATCCTGCCCGGGCAAAGTAAAAGTATAAGCGACATCTACAGCCGGGAAACATGGTGCATATCCGTTATCAATTGCTGCTGTATAAACAATCGGTTTAATAGTTGATCCGGGTTGTCTTCTTCCATATCTGACATGATCAAATTTAAAATACTTATGATCGATACCCCCAACCCATGCTTTTATATGACCAGTAGATGGTTCCATTGCCATAAAACCAGCCTGTAAAAAATGTTTGTAATAGCTGAGAGAATCCATCGTACTCATGATAGTATCAATATCTCCATCCCACGAGAATACAGTCATTGGCTTTTGAACATTAAGCCAATAGTCAACTGAATCGCTATTTGAGCCATATTTGTCTACCAGTTCTTTGTAATAACTGGTTCTTTTAATCGTATTCTTTAAAAAATCCTCAATTTCACGTCCATCTTCATCAATCCATGGCAGATCTCCCTCCAAATGTTCAATGAAGGTTTGCTGCAATTGTTTCATATGTCCATTTAGAGCATTTTCTGCATATTCCTGAAGTCTACTATCGATAGTTGTATATATCTTGAGTCCGTCATCAAAAAGATCATATCCATTCTCTTCACACCACCTCATTAGATCATTCCTTACTACAGTTCTAAAATAAGTTGCTAAACCCTGATTTTGATTTTCAACTTTATAATTTAGTCCTAGAGGTTGAGTCTTCAGGGTATCGAAAGCTTCTCTGGTAATTAGTCCATATTTATGAAGATTGTATAAAAGTTCAGTTCTTTTTGAAATTGCATTCTCTGGATTGTAAACAGGACTAAATCTTGTTGGGGCATTAATAGCACCAATTAAAACGGTAGATTCGAGATAGTTAAGCTGGGAAGGGAGTTTATTGAAGAATGTCTTAGCAGCAACTTTTATACCGAATGAATTTGAACCGTATTCAACAGTATTTAAGTACATTGCCAGAATTTCTTCTTTTGTGTAAAAGGATTCAAGCTGTACAGATATTATGTATTCTTTTAATTTAGTAACGACCCTTCCTAATGGCCCATATTTATAAAGCTTTCCATGATTTTCAGAGTTTGTGCTATATAGATTTTCAGCAAGCTGCATTGTTATAGTACTTCCTCCTCCTTTAAAATTGAAGGTCACAATCCCGAACATTGCTCTTAGAAGACCTCTTAAATCAATGCCTGAATGTTTCTTAAACCTAATATCTTCTGTCACCAGTAGTGTATTGATCAATTCAGGTGATAATTCGTCATATCGAACTGGGGTTCTGTTTTTACGATAGTATTTCCCCAGAGATACTCCGTCAGCACTAAATAATTGCGAAGAAAGGTCAGGGTCTGGTTTTTCCAGGTCTTCCAAACTTGGTAGTCCTCCAAAAAGCCCGAATGCGTCAGTTTTGACCATGTAAAATAATGTAGGCAGAGAAAATGTTACTACGATGAACATCACCCAAAGTGAG
>CAYTFO010000116.1:0-11616 GCA_964437135.1 uncultured Roseivirgaceae bacterium
TTGAGTAAATAGACTCTTAAAAATTAATTTCTATACACCTCCAACCCCTTTCCAAAATCCTGTGTCATAATTTCTAGCACGGTATTTGTATTTTTTAAATAAAACCCTTGTATTATGAAAAGATATGTTGATTACATTAAAGCTTTTTTGCTTATGACCGTTCTGACATTATTGTTTTTCCTGATGTCTTAATTTCATTCGCAAACAACCGGAAACCAACAAAACAACCCACTTAATACTCAGTGAAAACTGATTATTCGTAACCTCTCCCACTAAAAATTTTCAAGGTATTTGTGCACAAAGCTTATGGACATTGCTCCTTCTCCTACTGCTGAAGCGACCCTGTTCATAGCATTCGCTCTTACATCCCCTGCAGCAAATATTCCTGGCTTACTGGTTTCCAGTAAAAATGGATCACGATTTTCTTTCCAGTTGGTCTTGTAAGCAGAATGATGCATAAGATCACTTCCGGTAAGTATAAACCCACGATCATTTTTTAAAATTTCCTCATCTACCCAATCCGTGTAGGGTCTTGCTCCAATAAAAATGAATAATGCAACTGCTGCAAGTTCTTTTTCACTTCCATCATTTTTGTTCTTGATAGTAATCGCCTCGAGATGATCTGTACCTGAAGCTGATCCTACTTCAGTAAAAGGAATGACTTCGATGTTTTCAGTATTGTTAATTTGATCAATAAGGTAAGATGACATTGAAGACACTAAACTTTCCCTTCGTATCAATATATTTACTTTTCTGGCAAAACGAGACAAATACATAGCGGCCTGACCTGCAGAATTACCACCTCCTACAATAAAAACATCACCATCCTGACAGGAGGACGCTTCGGTAGTCGCTGCTCCATAATAAATACCTGCACCTGTAAATTTATCCATACCTGGTTTTTCGAGTTTGCGATAGTCTACACCAGTAGTAATGACTACACTTTTCGTTTTGAGTGTTTTCCCTTCCTCCAGCGTTAAGACTTTATAATTCTCTACAATTTCAATTTTCTTTACTACCTGTGGATTTAAAAACTCGATGCCAAAGCGGGTTGCCTGAGTGATTGCTCTACGACTTAAATCAGCACCACTCAACCCTTTTGGAAATCCCAAATAATTTTCAATTCTTGATGATGTTCCAGCCTGTCCACCCGGAGCTCTTTTTTCTATAAGCACAGTTTTTAATCCCTCTGATCCCCCATAAACTGCTGCTGCTAACCCCGCTGGTCCTGCTCCAATAATTGCAACATCATATAATGATTCTTTTGGATTGGGACTAAGACCTATTTTTTCTGCGAGCTGGGAATTGGAAGGATTCGTCAATAATTCTCCATTCTCAAGTATAACAAATGGAGCATTTGACGCATCCAGCTTATGTAACCTTTTTAATTCTTCAGCTTTCTCATGTTTTTCAATATCTATCCACTGAAAAGGAAATAAATTTCCAGATAAAAAATCTTTTATCGAATGACTCTTTGGTGAAAACTGATATCCAATAACCTTTAGGCCGGAAAACTCAGGTACATACTCCGCATTCCACTGATCCAATAAATCATTAATAATCGGAAAGAGTTTTTCGCTTGGCGGATCCCAAGGTTTTAGCAGGTAGTAATCAAGCTGAACTTCATTAATTGCCTTAATTGCCGCATCTGTTTCTGAATAAGCAGTCAATAAAACCCTTTTGGAATCAGGATAGAATTCCTTTGCTTTCTCTAAAAAGTCTACTCCTTCCATTTCTGGCATTCTCTGATCAGAAATAAACATGGCAACTTCTTCATTATTCTTTTTAATATCCGCTATGAGTTCCAGAACTTCCTCCGCATTCTCTCCAGTTATGATCTTATAATCTTCCTTATATTCACTCCTTAGATCCCTTCTTAAAGCCTTCAAGACCTGAATATCATCATCAACAGAAATTATTAATGGCTTTTTCATTTATTCAACAGGTATTTTTATAATAAACTTAGTAGTTCCAGGCTTGCTTTCTACTTCTATTCTGCCTTTATGATTATCCCTCACGATCCTTCTTACAATATCCAGACCCATTCCACTACCCTTGCCTACATCTTTCGTTGTAAAAAACGGGTCAAATATTCTCTTAACCAAATCCTCTGGAATTCCTGGTCCATTATCTTCAATTTCGACAACTTGAAAATCTGATTCCAGATAGGTTTTTATCCGTATTATAGGTGAATCCGTTTCTTCTAATGCATCTATAGCATTATCCAAAATATTGGTCCAAACCTGATTGAGTGCTCCCGGATATATGTTTATATCATTTAGGTTTTCTTCAAAATCCTGTTCAACTTCAATTCTATTTTTCCGCGTTTTATGTTCAAGCAACTTTAATGTATCAAGTATCCCCTTATGAATGTTAGCTTTTATTTTATCCTGACTACGATCCATATGTGAATATGATTTTATTGACTGAACCAGCTCGGATATTCTTGAAGAAGCAGAGTGGATATCCTTCACTGTCCTTTCGGTAGTAAGAACATTGTTGATCCAATTAAGTGCCGTATTCAATTGATGGGTATCCAATGAATCTGAAATGAGTTCTAATTCTTCCAGAGTAAAGCCATATTCAATTAAATTCTCCGTTATCTCATCCTCATTATCAACCTCCCTGTCTTCTAACCAATCCATGAACTCATCTTCAAGTCTCATTTTCTCTTTCAGAGATAAGTGGATATTTCCATAATTATCAAGTTTTGAAAAAAGAATACTATTAGCTACATCTACCGTCTCCGGAGAAATATTTGACATTATTACTTTTTTAAAATTCTCGGGAGTGTTTTTTAAATGAGTTAATAAGGAATCTGAACTTCTTACGATAGCTGATGCAGGATTATTCAATTCATGAGCAAGTCCTGCAGATAGTTTTCCCAATGCCATCATTTTTTCATTTTGCTGTTGAATTGATGTGAAATCACGAACTCTTGACGTCATCTGTTGAACCAATTTTTGAGTTAGTTCATAATTATTTGCAACCAAATCATGCATTTTGGATCGATGAGTAAGTAATAGGGTGGCATCCTCTACCACCTGTGCGTTTCCAAGAGCTTTTTCTAGCCTGGAAAACGGAAGTAGTCCTGAGATTTCATGTTTTTCAAAATGACCCATTTCGCGGATCGAGTTATTCTGTTGCAGATAAAGTTTGACTTTTCCTGAAAGCAAAATGATCATAAAATCAGCCGGTTCATCTTTCTTAAAAATATACTCACCCTGCCCCAGTATTGTAATATTTGAATTCTCAACCAGCCACTCAAATTGACTATCGGGAATTCCTTTTAATATCGGGTTTTGTTTAAGTGTCTCTAATGCTTGTTCCTTCTTCATAAATACCTAAAACTACTATGTAAAATACCACAAATATGGTATTGATATTAAGTTATCAGATTATCAAATTTGTTAAAGTAGTTTTTTTAAAAAATTGAATTACCTCTTCATATTAAAAAATTAGGACTAGCTGCAAAAGAAGCAGCTAGTCCTCAACGAAATTGAGAAGAAATGTTAATCTGGTACAACAACACATTAGGTAAATTTGAATTTGGATCGAAGCAGGAATATTTGATCCGAAAAGAAACAGAGAGCCTTAGCTTCAAATACTTATTAATTGGACCTCATAAATCATATAGGTTATTTAGAGCATTGCAAAGACTTAGAATTGGAGAAATCCCAGTTTGAATATCAATTCATACTATTTATTTTTAACACTGAACCAATTTATTTTACTCGCCGCCTTTACTGACATAAAGAATTAATATAAAAATGAATGTTAGAAAGATCGGTTTCTATAAAAAATAAAGTCAAAATCAAATTTATAATGATGTACAGCCTGATTGGCTTTATATCTTGTATAGGTTTGATAATCATTCTTTTTTCACAGGAAATTTTTGATAACAAAATATTCTTATTCGCTGTAATTGGCGTCCTTCCTGCATTTTTAGTCAGTTTTTATTTTGCTAAAAATCAAAACTTAATTAATGCTTCGTATCCGGCAATAATTACTCTTTTAGTTGGTAGTTTCACAGCATTAACTATTGATTTTGATGCATTTCTTCCAATGATTATGATATTTATATTGTCAGTAATGTTTATAACAGTCCACAACTGGCAGATCTTAACCCTGTACATATTTATTATTATCATCATAATTGCAAAAGTTTTAATTGAGTATGAATTTATATCAACTCAATTGGCTGTACCTTCAGAGATTCCCATAAAATCACTGAATTTCATTATGATTTTCATGATCTCTATTGTCTCGTATGTTATTGTCATTGGAAATATAGTAAATAGAGGCATGGATGATTCTGATCAACTAGCAGAAACTTCCCAAAAATTGAAAGAAGCAGTTGCTGTAAAAGATCGGTTTATTTCCCTGATTTCACATGACCTTAGAGGTCCCATAGGCAGTATGTCACAATTGCTCAATGCACTTTATCAAAAAGAAATACAGCTAAATGATGAAATATTAAAAGCATTGAAAGATTCCAGTAGTCAGACTACATCATTATTAAATAATCTTTTAAAGTGGTCAAGTATTCAGCAGAACACATTTAAGTATGAACCTAAAGTCTTTAACCTCTCAGAATGCATAAATGAGACGATTGAACTTCTAAGTAGTTCTACCAATAACAAAAAAATTGAAGTAATTAATAATCTAGATTATAAATGTGAAGTGTTTGCTGACCAAAGCATGATCAATACAATCTTTAGAAACTTATTGAACAATGCCATAAAATTTTCTCATGAAAGAAGTAAAGTAGAAATTTGGAGCGAAGACTTACAGGATTATATAAAGGTATTCGTAAAAGACTTCGGTATTGGAATGTCCAATAAGCTCCTCACCAATTTATTTACAGATATATATCAAAAAAAATCAAAATTGGGTACTGCGAATGAGACAGGAACAGGTATTGGTCTTACTTTGGCTAAAGATTTTGTTAAAGTCAACAAAGGTGAAATAGGTGTAATCAGCAAAGAAAACGAAGGGAGCACATTTTGGTTTACTGTTCCTAAATCTAAATAATTCGATATACTCCAAATAGCTCGAGGCAAAAATAAAAACCCTGTTTTTTTTAATGAAAACAGGGTTTTTTGTCCATTTAAGTACACCCAGAAGGAGTCGAACCCTCAACCTCTGGAGCCGAAATCCAGCGCTCTATCCAGTTGAGCTATGGGTGCATAAGCCTCAATCCAGCGCTCTACCGTATCGACGGACTTCGCGTCCCGAACCGCCAGTTGAGCTATGGGTGCCTTTATTACTAACTCTTCAGGTTAGCGATAAAAGGACTGCAAAAATATAACTTTTAGCGAGTTTTGGAATCGTTTCTCATGAAAGTAACTGAATAATAGACAAACAATTCACACTTTTTTATCAATTGGACAAAAAGCCAAACTTCAGACAGACCAAAGCCAAACTATAGATAATCAACAGATAGACAATAGATAAACATACCGGTTTCATTCTTCATGCCATCAACCCTATAGCTTCAAAGTACTAAACCAATATCCTCGCATCAACAACAATCGCTTCTTCCTGATTACAAATCATCGGATTTATGTCCAGTTCTTTTATTTCAGGATAGCTTTTGACCACTTCATTCAATTTAAGAATATTTTTAACCAAAATATCTTTATTCAAACCCGGTTGGTTTCGATATCCCTCCCAAACAGGATAGTTATGAAGTTTTTCCACCAAATACTCGGCCTCATCATTATTTATTGGGAACAAACATTTTTCAATGTCTTTTTCAATCTCAATTAAAGTTCCACCTTTTCCGAACAGTAACATAAATCCAAAGTTCTCTTCATATTTGACTCCCAAATAAATTTCGTGCCCTGCAACCTGCATTTGAGCTACATAACTTGAAATATCTTTTCTATCGAAATCATTTATGGCATCAAGTACATCGTCAACAGTTGTTAGTCCTACTTTAACTCCACCAACTTCAGTCTTATGCGTGGTTTCACTCGTTTTAAGAACAATTTTTTTGTTATCTTCTAAAAACTGAAAAATATCCTGTTTATCCATCGTATGGATACTTTTTACCTGCCTAAAACCTACACTTGCCAACCACAGATGCGTCATTCTTTGAGGTAAATATGACAACTCATCCCCGACTCCGGATTCAACTTTCTTATAATCTGATAAAGGGTACTCAAATGCCTGCAACACCTTATTTAGTGCTACTACAAGTAAGGTTTCATCCACGTAAAAAGTATTACCGGAATGAGTAAAAAGTTGAATTTCCTTCTCAGCATTAATCAATGAAGGAATTACAGTATAAATAGGAATTGTGCTTTTCTTAACTTTCTTGGATAAATATCTGAATATCTCAGATTCGTCAAAAAGTCCGGGACTTCCAAAAATCACAATAACCGAATCATAAATCTTAGATTCCAGCACATTATCCATTACCAGTGTCAGTTCTTGCATTCCACCGGTAGCCAAAATATCAAATGGATTTCTCGAACTTGCTCCATTTGGTAAATTGTCGAAGATTATATCATAAATTTGATCCGGAAGCTGTGGTAATTCAAACCCATTAGATTCTAAAGCATCCGCTGTAAGTACCCCAGGGCCTCCCGCGTGAGTTATCACCGCAACATTTCTACCCTGAATGCGATTTTGGGTAGCTATCATTGTTGCATAAACAAGTTCCTCCCTTGAATCACAAATTACTATTCTTGATTTCCTGAATAGCGAATTAACAACATCATTTGGAACAGATATCGCGCCTGTATGTGAAGATGCCGCTTTACTTCCTGAAACAGTCTTACCAGCTTTTAATGCAAGTATTTTGCAGCCTTTTCTCCATAATGAGATAGCATGTTTATGTAGCTTTTCAGGGTTTTTGATAGTTTCCAGATAAAGCATAATTGTTTTACTGCTACCAACGTGGTAATCTTCATCCAGAAATTCCAGAATTTCTTCAACTGAATTCATCAACCCATTTCCAACTGAGAATACATGATTAAACTTCAGACCCAAAGGAATTCCTTCTTCCATAAGAAATACTGCAGTAGCACCTGAAGCACTTATCAAATCTACTCCTGTAACAGAACACTCTGGAATTGGAGTTGTGAATACTCCTGAATAGAATGGTGTTATAATTCCAGTGCAATTTGGACCTACTATCTGTAATGCATTATCTAATGCGTAATTTATTAATTCAGTTTCAATTTTGCTTCCAGCTTCTCCGGTTTCACCAAACCCTGCTGAAATAATGATAAAGTCTTTAGTATTACAGTATTGAAAAAGTTCCTTGATCGAATCTAATGCAAACTCAGCCGGTATAGCAATTATTCCTAACTCAACATCCCGATTTAAATCCTTTGGAGACTTAAATGATGTAAATCCCTGAACCTCATTTTTCCCGGGATTAATCACAAAAATTTCTCCGCCAAACCTTCCATCATTTAAATTAAATAGCAGTTTGCCACCAGGTTTGGTGATATTGTCTGATCCCCCAACTACAACTATACTTGAAGGATTTATAAAAGTATCTCTAAGCATGACTCAATTCTTTTTGTATTTCTTCTTCTCCTAATTCGAGAGCACGAATATTGGTATCCAGAATTCTCTGTCCTTTCCTGCTAAAGAAATACTCCAAAGCATTTAGTACGGAAGCTTTCGATATATCTAATAAGTCCATAACTGCTCCCAACAAAACTATATTGGAAGCCTTTGCTGATCCTGCCTTTCTTGCAATCAAATCAGCATCAAAAAGTCTGTGATTGGGGTATTCCTTTATCGAAGATCTAATCTTTTCAAAATCAGGATAATTTGTAATATTCAAAAATGGTCTCTCATTCGTTACTAACCAACCATTAGGCTTCAAAAACGAAACATAACGTAGAGACTCTAAAGGTTCCATACTTAAAATAATATCAGCTTTACCTTTTGGTATCAAATCTGAATGTATTGGATCTGAAGATATTCTAAGATGAGCCTGAACTTCTCCTCCTCTTTGACTCATTCCATGGACTTCAGATTGTTTTATATGCAATTTTTCATGCATTGCAGCAAAGCCAATAGTAGCAGCTATGGTCAAAATACCCTGTCCACCGACTCCTGCAAGTATTATGTCTTTTTTCATATTATTAAGTTGTTTCTGCCAGTTGTTCCTTCACTTTCTCTCTCGATTTACTTTTTCGAGCTGTTTGCACACATTCTCGTCTTGGAATGATAACAGACAGACCTTCGTAAGCAAGTTCCTCCTCAAGCATTTTTACAATATTTTCTTTTGGAAAACCCTTTAACTCGAACTGGTGAACGTGGTCAGGATCAGCTCCAAGTCCGAGGCAAATCTTGTCCAGATTACCTGTACCAATAGAATTTTGCCCTCCTGTCATAGCAGTAGTGCTGTTGTCTGAAATGATAATTGTAATCGGACTGTTTTCATAAATCGCATCAAGCAAACCTGTCATTCCGGAGTGTGTAAAAGTTGAATCACCTATAACAGCCACTGCAGGTCGCAATCCGGAATCAGCCGCACCCTTAGCCATAGTAATAGAAGCTCCCATATCTACACATGAATTAACAGAATTGAAAGGAGGCAATGCTCCTAGTGTATAGCACCCAATATCTGAGAATACTCTACCTTCACCATATTTTTTAAGTGCCTTGTTCAGCTCATTGAAAACATCTATATGTGTACAACCTTTGCACATTGAAGGCGGTCTGCCAACGAGCCAGTCCGGACTTGTGAAAGTAGTATTCCACTCAATTGATAATGATTTAGCAACTATCTGTGGTGATAATTCGCCTGTTCTAGGCACTTTACCACTCAGTCTGCCATGGACGGGTTTATGATCCAGATAAGGACTGGCAATTACACGTTCGAGGAATGGGTACCCTTCTTCCAGAATTAAAATCTGATCACATTGGTCTATTAACCTATGAATAAGCTTTTTTGGTACAGGATACTGTCCAATTTTCAAAATGGGGTAATTTAAATTCTCCTGTTCATAAACCTCCTGTAGATAATTATATGCAATGCCAGAAGCTATAATACCTAATGATAAATCATCTCCAGGGAAGAACCTATTGAAGTAAGAATTTGCAGCTTCTTCTTCAAGATCAGCCTGCTTATGTAAAAGATCCTTATATTTTCCTCTTGCCATAGCGGGCAGAAGCACATATTGCGTCAGATTTTCAGGAATATGCATATTGTTTTGATGCTTTTGTGCTTTCCTGGAAATAACAGCTCTTGAATGAGCAAGGCGGGTAGTAATACGAATCAATACTGGGATACTGTATTTTTCAGACATCTCAAAGCCATAATATGCCATATCGTAGGCTTCCTGTTGGGAATGTGGTTCGAGTACAGGTATCATTGCGAAATCTCCATAATATCTCGAATCCTGCTCATTTTGAGAACTATGCATAGAAGGATCATCTGAAACTACAATAAGTAGCCCTCCGTTTGCACCAGTAATAGCAACATTCATAAATGGATCTGCAGCAACATTCAAACCTACATGTTTCATACATACCATTGCTCTTTTACCGGCATATGACATTCCGATTGCTTCTTCCATTGCAGTCTTTTCATTGGAAGACCACTCAGAATGTATTCCAAGAGTTTTTGCAATGTTTGAAGACTGAATATATTCTGTGATCTCAGTGCTAGGTGTACCAGGATAAGCATATACTCCAGAAAGTCCGGCATCAATAGCACCTTGAGCTATGGCTTCATCTCCTAATAATAACATCTCTTTCATAATACTTCTTGGTTAGGCTTTCATTCTTCTTCCATGTTCTTCATTAATGAATATCCAGCTGACTACTTTACCAATATCTATTTTCTTGAAGTTATTCCAATATTGAGGTGTGCGAACATGCATGGAACTTGTATCAAATTCGGAAAGTCTGGCTTCATTCATTAATTCTGTTATTCTTTGCGTCCAGATTGAGAAATTAAGAGGTCGTAGATCTACCCATCCATCATGTATCCAGATCTCAAGATTTTTATCAGTTATTTCAATTGATTCCTCATCCTGCATTTTTGGGATTTTCACAAGTGGCCCTCTCAGATATGTCTTTCCATCAGGAAATAAAATTGGAATACCAATTGAAACAATTTCGTTACGTAGTTTAGCATTCTCTTTGAGTAGTTCAAAAGCTCTTTCAGAAAGTTCTGTTGGATTTTGATCGCTGATTGAATCCATATTACCACAAAGTTTTTTGAGTAGATATGCCTCAATTAAGAGTTTAGATAACCTAGGTGGACCCACTTGTTCAAAAGCAATACTTTCTTTTCCAAATTTATTTTCAAATTCCTCAAGTTTTTCTACCGCACTGTGCTGTAGGAATCCAGCTCTGTATGTTGGTTCTAAAGTAGCGTTATCCAGAGCATTTACAATATCATGCCCAGTATTTCCTCCTTTTATTTCAAAAATAGCCACATCAGCAATTTCTTCAGGAGTCACAAATTCCATCTGACCCTGGGCAGTTACTGCTTCAAACTCACCTTTACTGAATACACCATTTTCACCTGTATCTATAAAAACTGCTTCTAAGTTTCCCTCTTCTCTAAATTCTGCACCATTCCAGTTTTTCATAAACATTCCATTTGCAGGCAATGCATTTTCTAAAGGAATATCATACAGCATGACAGGTTTTCCACCCTTACTTATTGGACCAAAACCGATTCTTTTCCACGCAATTGCTGCAGTTGGCTTAACTTCTTTTGTAATTGCAGATTCAGGAGTTCTACCCATTAAGAATAATAACATGGAGTGCGCACCACCTATTGCTGATTTAGAGAGAAGTACTCTGGATGGTTTTTCCTCACTATGAGTGTAAGGGATGTTTAATCCATATCCACCGGTACCACTGGTTCCAATTTTCATGTAAGTTTTTGTTCCTACTCTATTCATTGATGTATACAGAATCTGTATATGTCTGATAAGTTGAGGTACATAAAGACTTGCCATTATATTTTCAATCTCACGAGTGAGGTTTTCAACAGTAGGCGTTTGAATTATTGTTTTTTTGACTCGATTGTATGTGCTGTATATGTCCTGATAGGCAATACCTGTTGCTGTGTTAATACAATCGATAACCAAATCAGGTTTGTAAGTATTAATTAATTGGAAAAGCGAAGAGTTTATTAATATCTCCTCATCGAGTTCTTCCATAAAATCCTTTATCAGAACCCTTCTGGATTTCTCATTTTGTACAACTTCACTTCTTGGCTGATCTTTAAAATCATTTCGAACGAAAATATCCCCCCACCAGATTTTAACCTGATCTTCCTGCAAATGAGGAAACTCCATTAAGAGATTCTTTTTGTAGTTTTTGATATCTTCTTCTCGTAACGAGGTTAATATAAGCTGTGATGGGTTATCCTTGATAATTTTATGGGTAATTGCATTGCCAACAAGACCCCATGCACCCAGAATCAGTACTTTTTTGTTTTCGATATCCATGGCTATTGTTTATTGAACTAGCAATTAATTTATTGCTAAAAATCGAACTGTGTAATGACCATAGTCAGCGCATGAATAATTGTAAATCAGGTATTTAAATAAGACTTTAGAATAAAAAAATTAGCTAAAAATAAAAAAGTCAGCTTTCTTACTTTTTTGATGAAGCTTTTTC
>CAYTFO010000117.1:0-5200 GCA_964437135.1 uncultured Roseivirgaceae bacterium
GCTCCGGTTGGTGTTCTAATGGCAGTATTGGGTTATGTTTTAGGTACTTATGGAGCTTATTTATGTGGAATTATGATGCAGGTTGCTACTCCTTAAATTCAAATAGATTGATTAAGATTGTCATCCTTCCATGACTCAATTTTTCCCGGATAAACAAGGATATTTTTATATCCAGCCTGGTCCATTAAAAAGAATAGAAACCCTGCATTATAACCTATATTGCTGTAAAGAATATATTTACCTCCTTTTGAAATTCCATATTCAGAAAGAATATCATCGATTTGTTGAGAGTCAACGATTTGATCATAAGGATCAAGAAATGAATAATAATAAAGTGAAATTGAAGACTGGATAACATCCTTTTCTTTTGAATTTATGAAAACTCCTATTGTTTTCGATTCAAATGATCGGCTCGCCTTTTTTAGGTCGCTATCTGAGGCGGAAAAAATATATTGATTGGGAACGACTATATCATTATCGAATAAACCTTGATTTACATTTTCAGAAATAAGCTTTTTGTAATTTTTAACCCATTCACTCTGCCCTCCTCTAAGAATAGAAATATTTTCAATACCCATATTTCTTAACACCCAATAAAAAGCTCCTGCATCAATGTATTGGTTATCATCATAGAGAATTATTGGTTTGGTGAGATTGATTCCTTTGCTATTGATTGTGAGTTTAATTTGCTCTAGAGTTTTAAATGATTCATCTGCATTTACAAAATCGCTTTTCTGAATTGAATATGATCCTTTTATTAGAATTGTATTGTTCGAATTCTCTTCAATAATTTTAATAAAAACAGCCTGATTAGATTTGAGTAGCTTTAATGCCTCTTTTTGGTCAATCAATTGATTCGCAAAAACTGATGAAAAAGAAAATACAGGTATAAGTAAAAAATTGAAGAGATATTTCATGTGCCTAATGATTCAATTTCAATCTAACAAATTGATAATAAGATTTTAAAGACAATTGTTGACTCTATAAATGACTTGGGTCATGTATTAAAAAGCAGGGTGATTATTGGATGTATACAATCATTGAAACTGAATACAATTGAGAAATTGTCATAGTAAAATGTGGTGTAGTTAAATTACATGATCAGATCAAGGCAAATCGTATGGAGAATCATTTAGAGTTAAGTATTAAGGCATCCTACAGTACACTAAACTCATTTACAAATAAAACTAAAAAAGTATGGATAGCTTTTCATGGATATGGAATGCTTTCCAAATTTTTCATTAAAAAATTTGAAATACTGGATACTGAAAAAAACTTCATTATTGCACCACAGGGGTTTTCTAAATTTTACCTTGAGGGATTTACAGGTAGGGTGGGAGCTTCCTGGATGACGAGGGAAGACCGATTAACTGAAATAGAGAATCAGAGAGTTTTTATTCACAGTATTTTAGAAAAAGAGAATATTTTAAGCTTTGGTGGAGAGATTGTATTCTTTGGATTTTCTCAGGGAGTAGCGACGGCGTGCAGGTATGCAGAGGTCACGGATTTGAATTTCAACAAACTAATTCTTTGGGCTGGCAGATTCCCTGAAGATATCCAAAGGAGAGCCTGGCCTGAAAATCTTGAAATCACATATGTAACAGGAATGAACGATCCATTTTTGAAACAGGGGATGATAGAAGAGCAGCATAGGGTAGTTAGGAGTATTACACAGATTGAACCTAAAAGAATTGAATTCGACGGCAAACATGAAATAATTCCGGAATTAATACCGAAATTGTAATATTGTGAAATTGATTTTGTTCACATACGAACACTTTTTGAAAAACCAACAACGTTAATAATTTGATTAGCAATCAATTGCAATTATTGGTACAAGCTTTGTTTTAAAAATAGGAAACTAAATCTAATATGATCCAACTTAAGGAAGTAGATAAATACATTGAATCTAAATATCAACGTGTATTTATTCTAAAAGGAATCAACCTGGAAGTAAAATCAGGGGAATTCATAAGCATCATGGGACCTAGTGGTTCTGGTAAATCTACCTTGCTAAACATTATTGGAATGCTCGACAATTGCTCAGCTGGGGAGTATTACTTTTTAGATGAACCTGTTCATAAATTTAGTGAGCGAAAGACTTCAAAAATACATAAGGAACATATTGGCTTCATTTTTCAGGCTTATCATTTGATTGATGAATTGAATGTCTATGAAAACATTGAAACTCCTCTACTTTACAGAGGGGTAAAAAGAAAAGAACGTGCCAGTATGGTTGCTGAGATGCTTGACAAATTTCAGATGGTAGCTAAGAAAGATCTGTTTCCGGAACAATTATCAGGTGGTCAGCAGCAGTTGGTTGGTATTGCAAGAGCAATCATAGGAAAACCAAAACTTCTGTTAGCGGATGAGCCGACTGGAAACTTACATTCCAGCCAGGGTGAGGAGGTTATGGACATACTGAAAAAGCTAAACGAAGATGGGATGACCATTATTCAGGTAACTCATAATGAGAAGTTTGCAGAGTATGGTTCCAGAGTAATTCAGTTGGAAGATGGCAGGATAGTAAATTAAAGTACGGTTTACCTGATGTATAATATTTGATTCATTATATTTATAATTAAAATATTTATATATTTGGGAAAATATTTTGGTGTGAAGTTTTTTCTTTATTCATTTTTCATTCTACTTCTGTATGTGGATGCAAATTCACAGGTATGGACTTCATTGTCTGAACAAACAGGAGACTGGGATTCGAACGGAACCTGGGATCTGGGTAGTGTGCCAGATATTAATGTTTTCGTTGATACTGATGTAGCAGTTATTAATGGAACAGTCAGAAGGACAGGAGACCTTACTTTTGGAAATTCTGATTTACTTCAGGTAAATGCTGGTGATACGTTGGTGATAACGGGTAATATTTCATTTTTATCAAGTGCTGCAGAATTCATAAATAATGGGGTAACTATTGTTACTGGTAATTTTAATGCTTTGGGCTTATTTACAGATGTTACTAATAATGGTCAATTTGTAGTTTTGGGCGACTACAACGGGATAACATTCGCCACGGTAGATGAAGGACCTGGGGCAATTACCTATATAGAAGGAAATCAAACCGGTAATTCTCCGGATCAAACTGTGACAGAGGATGAGCTCGCAACTAATTTCCCTGGCTTGACAGATTTTGTTAATACAGAAGCCGGTACAACATTACCCGTCGAACTTGTAACTTTCACAGCAGAGTCTTTTAATCTTGGAATTGAAGTTTCCTGGTCGACAGCTACTGAAATAAATAATGATTATTTTTCTCTTCAGAAATCTTACGACGGAGTTGAGTTCACAGAAATTGGGCAGGTCCTTGGTAATGGAAATAGTACTGACCTGAATTCTTATACTTTCATTGATAAAGAAATGAGAGAAGGATTGCAGTACTACCAACTTATTCAATATGACTATGATGGAACTGCACATCATGAGGGTATTATTAGTATAAAAATTCAGTCCGGTCATAGTACAGCTGACTATTCACTATACCCGAACCCGGCTACAGATATTGTCTTTATCAAAGGGCTTCATAATTCCATAAATGCTATATATGCAGTTTACAATACGAAAGGAACACAGCTTGTAAGAGAGACTTATGAACCTAATAAAGGTATTGATCTGCTTCAGTTTGAAACGGGAACTTATTACATCCTACTGCAGGATGGGAAAAGTACTAAATCATTGAAACTGATAAAAAACTAAAAAAATCCCTCACTTTTTGCAGCTGCTTCTTCTGTGATTTGCTCAGCGAGCTCTTTACCAAGGTACCTATCTATAATGTAATGTCCGAGGTAGATCAATGGAGTTAGGAGTATTGCAACCAGAAACTTGTATATGTAATTGATAGATCCTACCGAGACCACCTGAGCAATGCTCCATCTACTTTCTTCGGGGGCCAGGAAATAAAAGGCAATGGTCAGAACCACAAAGCTGTCAATTAGCTGAGAAACGATAGTTGAACCAGTAGCTCTCAGCCAAATCATTTTGGCACCGGTAAACTTTCTCAGTTTTTGAAAAATAAAAACATCAAGAAGTTGCCCGATCAAAAAGGCAATCAGTGATCCTACAATAATTCCAAGTCCCTGTGTGAATATTTTAGTGAATGCATAGTTGACATTGAAATAATTTCCATCACTGTCGGTGCTGTTTACATCTAACCAGAAATCAGCAGGTGCAAGCAAAGTAATAATGTAGATTACGATAAATGCGTAACTAATACACCCGGCTGCCAGAAAGCTGAGTTTCCGAACTCCTTTTTTGCCAAAATACTCATTGATGATGTCTGTTGTTATAAAGACAATTGGCCAGATGACAGCACCGGCGGTTAGATTAAAATCAAGAACATAACTACCCAGAAGTTTGAAATTCACTGGATCAAACCCCATTGATTTTTCTAATGAGAATATTTTCACACCTATCATTTCTGCCAGGATAGCATTCGTCAGGAATATACCTGCGAGAATTATGAATAGATTTTGCTTCTTATTAGAATTCAATGATGATTAGTTTATGATAAAGCTTTTTCCTTCAATCGCTAACTCAGAATTCACAAATATAGTTTGGGTTTCTTCGATTACTGGTTCAAGGTCTTTATAACGGGTGGAAAAATGGCCAATTAGTAATTTCCCCACTGAAGCCTTATCTGCTAGTATGGCAGCCTCTTCTGTGGTGGTATGGTAAGTATTATGTGCCCTTTCGGTCATTTCTTTCATGAAAGTGGCTTCATGATATAATAAATCAACCCCCTTGATCTGACTCACAACCTCTTCCTTATACCTTGTATCGCTACAATATGCATATGAGAAAGAAGGTGCAGGATCTCTGGTAACTAATTTGTTTTCGTAGATCAAAACTCCATTTTCATCCAGCAAATCTCTTCCTTCTTTTAGTTCATTTACCTGTGCTGGTGTGAGTTTTCGATCAAGGTTTTCTCTAATAAGTCTTCTTTTCTTTGGTTTTTCCTTAATAAGATAACCTGAACAGGGAACCCGGTGATCCAACGGGATTGTTTGTATGAAGAACTTCTCATGATCTACTACAGTTTGTATTTCCTCAGGCTTCCACTCCCTGAAATCCACTTCATACCTAAGTTGTGTCTCAGAATATCTCAATTGCAAAGTCAGTATCTCTCTTAAACCGGGAGGACCTACCAATACTAAAGGTTTTTGACGCCCATATAAATGCATGGTGGATA
>CAYTFO010000117.1:5210-11517 GCA_964437135.1 uncultured Roseivirgaceae bacterium
TGGATAATAATCCAATCAAACCATAGTAATGATCTCCGTGTAAATGGCTAATCAGTATATGGTCTATTCGGGATATTTTTACACCATACCTCTTAAGTTGCAGTTGGGTACCTTCACCACAATCCAATAAAAAATATTGGTCCTGAACCTGGACTAGTTGTGAAGTGTGATGTCGGTTATGAGCGAAAGAAGCTGAGTTTGATCCAAGTATTTTGACTGTTATTGCCAATTTTAATCTTCGTCTCCGCCTTCTTCTTTGAGATTTTTCTCAATATCATTCATGAATACAGCATCTACAGCTTCTTCTTCTGTTGGAAGAATATCCATGACTTTATCGAGCTGACTAATGTTTATTAGTTTTTGAACATGCTCCTGTACTTCACAAAGAATAAAAGATCCATTTTCTCCAAATAGTCTGTTTCCAACAAGTAAGGCACTTAGTCCTGAAGAATCAGAGTATTTTACTTCTTTCAGATTCATAATTACATGCTCAAATCCTTCAGCCTGTAGCGTTACAAATTCTGATTTAAGTTCTGGAGCAATGGTAGTGTCAAGTTTTTCTTCGTTCAGTGTAAGTGAAACGTATTTATCTTTTTTATCAGCAGTGTATTTCATCAGTTTGAATTAATGTAGTTTTTAATACTGGTTTCTATATTTTCTAATCTTTTTTCAAGGCTAACTCTTTCAAAGCTTTTCCCCGTCACTTTTTCATAGAGCTCAATGTACCTTTCAGATACGGAATTTACAAATTCATCAGTCATTTCAGGTATTTTCTGGCCTTCTAATCCCTGAAATCCATTTTCAATCAGCCATTTCCGAACAAACTCTTTGCTGAGCTGCCTTTGAGGCTCAGCTTTTTCCTGTAATTCATTGTATGTATTGGAGTAAAAATACCGACTGCTGTCTGGAGTATGTATTTCATCTATCAGGTAAATCTTATCCTCATGCAGCCCAAATTCATATTTTGTGTCAACCAGGATTAAACCCTGATCTTTTGCCATTTGAGTCCCTCTTTCAAATAAAGCTTTGGTATATTTTTCAAGTAATACATAATGCTTTTCCTCTACGAGACCAGATGCTAATATTTCTTCTCTGGAGATATCTTCATCATGCCCTTCATCAGCTTTAGTTGAAGGAGTAATGATAGGTTCAGGTAATTTATCATTTTCCTTCAGACCCTCTGGTAATGGCATTCCACACAAAGTTCTTTTTCCAGACCTGTAAGTTCTCCATGCATGGCCTGCCAGATATCCCCTGATGACCATTTCCACTTTAAATGGTTCACATTTTTTTCCTATTGTTACGGAAGGGTCGGGAACAGCTTCTTTCCAGTTGGGAACGATATCGCTTGTGGCATCTAAAAAATGAGCGGCAGTTTGATTTAGAACCTGACCTTTGTATGGGATTGCACGCGGAAGTACCACATCAAAAGCTGATATCCGATCAGTTGCAACCATGGCCAGATGATTTTCGAAAATATACACATCTCTAACTTTACCGCTATATTTCTTAATCAGGTTATCAAATTGAAAATTTGTGTTTTTTATTCCCTCTGTCATCGAGGTGTAAAGATATGAAAGAATTACTGTTCGGTAATGGGAGTTTGCTCAATCAATTCACCATTTTTGTAAATCTCTTTCAGGTCTTTTTTGCCTTTTGATGTATAATAGATCCATTCACTCACTCGCTTATTTCTATTATAATCACCTTCATATTCAATATTGCCGTTTTTAAAATAATGGGTGAATCTCCCCTGAAGTAAACCGATTTTGTAATTCGCTTTTTCTTCTATATTTCCATTCGAATAATATTTCTTCCATTCTCCTGCTCGTAAACCAAACTGATAATACTGATCTTCAATAAGTTTTTTCTTATCGTAAACTTTTCTTGGGCCGTTTAACTTTCCATTGAGATAATTTTCAACCAAAGTAAGGTTTCCCTTTTCATCATAAAAATTCCAACTACCACCGGGAAGATCTTCAAATAATATTTTTTCAGCTTTGGTCTTACCATTTTCATGATATTCTACTATCGTCGCGTCCATACCATTTTTACTGTATTTTGATTTTTTAGCAAGAGTTCCATCTCGATAAAACTCTTCATTTAATCCGGTAAGATTACCATCTTTATAGTTTAGGTTGGATTTTACTGATCCGTCATCATAGTAGTTTAGAAACTCGCCCTGTAAATATCCTTCTTTGTAATTTCCATAAGATGCCATCTGGCCGTTTTCATAATACTTTTTAATGTACCCTGATCTACGTCCCTGTAAATTAAGCACCTCCAATTCCAATTTACCGGAAGGAAAATAGGTTTTATAGTAGCCATTCAAAATCCCATTTTGATATTGCGCTTCCAACTGAAGACCTCCTTCCTCATAATACTTTTTTGTGATCCCGTTGGGTTTACCATTTTCATATGTTACTTCTTCCCGAATTTTTCCATTGGGATAGTAGCTTTTAACCATGCCATCAGGGTTTCCATCCACAAATGAAGTAACTCCCTTTGGTTTTCCATTGTCATAATAAACAATAATATCACCCTGAATGGTGTCATTTTCAAAATAGGCAACCTGAAGCAAGGCACCATCTTTACTGTAAACTTTTGTTGTATCCTGTCTCAGTCCATTTTCATACAAGGTTGTGCGTTGGACTGTTCCATTTTCGTAGTAATTGGTAAAAAGGCCATTTCTTTCATTGTCATTGTAGTTACCTTCAAGAATAAGGTTTCCTGAGAGACTATACTGTTTGTAGGGTCCTTCTAAAACAGCAGTATCCTCCCAAACAATATAATATTCTTCGTTTAGACTTCCTGTCTGAGGGTAATAGGTTTGTACTTTTTCCTGACCAATACAGATGATATGGATCAATAACCCTAAAAGTAATGATAAAGTGTAGCGCATAACAACAAAAAAAAGCCTTTCTCAAAATAACGAAAGGCTTATCTTTTTATTCAGTAGAATTAAACTTTTTCTATTACAATAGCTGAAGCCCCACCTCCACCGTTACAAATTCCAGCAACACCTATTGTTCCCTTTTTATCTGTAAGGACAGAGTTTAAGGTAGCTATAATCCTTGCACCGGATGCTCCTAGCGGATGGCCGACTGCTACAGCTCCACCAAAGACATTGAGTTTTTCAGGATCAATATCCAATTCTTTTTGATTCGCAATTGCCACTGCTGAAAATGCTTCATTTATTTCCCAAAAATCAACATCACTCTTTTCAATTCCTGCTTGTTTCAATGCTTTTGGTATTGCTAATGAAGGAGCTGTCGTAAACCAAATTGGATCCTGAGCCGCATCTCCAAACCCTTTAATTTTGGCAATTGGAGTTAAGCCCAATTCTTTAACTTTTGAAGCACTAACCAGAATAAGTGCCGAAGCACCATCATTTATTGTCGATGCATTTGCAGCGGTAACAGTACCATCCTTTGCAAAAACAGGTCGAAGAGAAGGTATTTTATCAAAATTCACATTTTTATACTCTTCATCCTCTTTCATTATTATCGGATCACCTTTTTTTTGAGGAATTTCGACAGGTATGATCTCATTTTCAAACTTTCCTGCTTCAGTCGCTTCTGCCACTTTTTTATAAGAAGAAATTGCGAAGTTATCCTGCTCTTCCCTGGATATATTCATTTCCTTTGCGGTGTTTTCAGCACAATTACCCATGGGGAAGCCATTGTAAACTTCCCATAAACCATCATGCATCAATCCATCAAGAAGTTGCCCATGCCCGTATTTGTAACCAAATCTTGCTTTTGGCACATAATAAGGGACATTTGACATGCTTTCCATTCCTCCGGTTACCACTATACTATTGATGCCGAGCATGATAGACTGAGCACCCAGCATCACCGACTTCATACCGGATGAACAAACTTTATTTATGGTAGTGCACGGCACATTATGTCCGATACCAGCTCCAATAGCTGCCTGTCTTGCAGGAGCCTGACCTAGTCCGGCACTTATAACGTTTCCAAACAGAACTTCGTCAACTTGTTCTGCTTTGACATTTGATTTTTCTAGAGCACCAGCTATTGCTTTTGAACCTAGTTCTATAGCGGTAAATCCGGAAAGTGATCCTCCAAAACTTCCTATTGGGGTTCTAACGGCTGATACTATGTAAACTTCTTCCATTTTTGGGTTATTTATTTGATTTTTAATTCAACTATTAACTATTAACTATTTACCATAATCCATACTCCATGATCTATGAACCAAAATCCATTTATTACCAATCTGGTTTACCACTCTTTGGTTTTTCAGTAGCCTTTCTTTTTTGTTGTTGCAGATACTGAATTTCAGCATTTCTCATTGCTTCCAGGATCATTTTTGCTTTTTCTTCGGAAATATTCATCTCTTCTAATTTTTTCTTAGTAGCCATTTCCTGCTCTTTCTTTTTTTGTTCTTCGCTTTTTTGTTCTTCGCTTTGTTCCTGTTGTTCTTTATTTTCTTCGTTTTCCTTTTCTTCCTGATTTTGTTGGTCCTGCTGGTCCTGTTCGTTTTGCTGATCCTTGTTTTCCTGATTTTCCTGATTTTCTTTATTTTCCTGATTTTGCTGATCCTGATTTTGTTCTTCGTTTTGTTCCTGATCTTCTTTATTCTGATCCTTTTTATTTTGATCGTCTTGATTTTGCTGTTGTTTCTGTTGTTGATCAAGAAGCTTTTTTACGACCTCATAATCATATCTTGCGTCAGAATTTGAAGGATCAGCTTTTAGGGCTGATTTTAGGTACTGTAAAGATTCCTTGTAGGATTGAGGGTTTTTCGAGAGAACACCCAATTGTTGATAAGCTATTGATTTAGTTTTTGGATCGGAGGACATACTTGCCTCAGAATATAGAGAACGTGCATTGGCTGTGTCATTTATCTGGGTGTATGCATGTCCCATATTCAGATTGATTTTATCATCATCAATCAGAAAACTGTCTTTAAGAATTTTGTATTTTTCAATCGAAGTTGTGAAATCTTTATTGAGGAAAGCTTTTTCTGCTTCTCTTTTGATTGCATTTACCCTGGCTATTTCAATTGGGTCAGTTGAAATTATTAATAAGAATAAGAATAAGTACTTCATCCTAAATTAAACAGTTTTACTCTCCATAATAATTCAATTACCATTAAAAAAAATGCGGCAGCAAGAAAATAGACATATTTATTAGCTGCTGCATCCAACTTTCTGGTATCTCTCAGTTCACCTTCGATAAGATTAATTGTATTAATGAGTCTATCCACATCATTTTGGTCATCATTAATTTCAAAATACTTTCCTCCGGTATCTGCAGCTAGTTTTTTCAACGAATTGGGATTAAGCTTTGTTACTACCTCATTGCCATTTCTATCTGTTTTGAATCCTCTTCTACCTGGAATTTTGCTCCCCTTTTCTGTTCCTACTCCCAATGTAAATAGTGTAATTCCTTCTTCCTCAACTTTTTTGGCGATGCTTTCTGTATCATCTCCAAAATCTTCGCCATCACTGATCAAAATTATGACTTTGGATGTCTGACGGGTTGCGGATGTTTCATCATCACTAATCTTTTTCATAGCCATCTCGAGAGGTGGTCCAAAATCTGTCCCTGAATTTGGAACCAGGGTAGTGCTTAGGGTTTGTATGAAAAGATTCAATGCGTTATTGTCATAGGTAAGCGGACATTGCATGAAAGCTTCATTGCTAAACATGATTAAACCTTTACGGTCAGAATTGAATGCCTCAACTATATTTTTCAGTTCAAATTTAATTTTCTCAAGACGGGTAGGTTGTATGTCAGTCGCGTTCATGGATTCAGAAAGGTCAATACAGAAAAAAATATCTTTTCCGATTGATTTTATTTCCCGGGATGTTTCTCCAAATGAAGGTCCCAGCAAAGCAATAATTAAAAGAATGCTGTAGATAGTTCTGAGAACCAATTTCCAGAATAAGGATGCTGGGGATTGGTCGATTGATTTAGCTACTCGTATTGTTCTTAAAATAAATAAGGAATAAAAGATCACAAAAGCGATACAAACAATCCATTCAAAAGTTCCGAATTCAGACACCCATTTCATTGAGATCAAAATTAGATAAAGTGGAGGCATGGACAAAGAAGGGAGTAGGTTATTAACGTTTTTTAAAGGATGAATGGAAAATTAATATTTTAAAAAACCGAAAGTATGTTTTTGTAAATTGAAATATTATATTTGCAATCCTTTTGAAAAAGGGCCAGGCTAAACGCCATTGGAGAGGTGGGTGAGTGGCTGAAACCAACAGTTTGCTAAACTGTCGTACGGGTAACCGTACCGGGGGTTCGAATCCCCCTCTCTCCGCAGA
>CAYTFO010000118.1:0-11509 GCA_964437135.1 uncultured Roseivirgaceae bacterium
CGGTATGCAGCAAGGATAGGGATGAAATTAATTTCATTCTCGGCAATTTTGTCTATACGTTGTTGATGTACTGCCAATCTATCATCCAACATTGATTCCAGAAGGTCAATTCTCAATTCCATTGCTGAAAACTTTGATCGGAGTGTTGCATTTCTGATCATTCCTGTCTTTCCAGTATTTTGCAATTCCTGATAAGCTATCACCCTAGGGATTTCATGCGAGACACTCCAGAATACTTCGTATAAATATTTATCCAGATTGGGTTCATCATTTAGCTTTAATCGATCTTTTTCACTTCCTAGCAAAAGGAGCAATTTCTCAATATCGCCTACTTCATTTGATAGTGTTTCTTCTGATTGGGCTTTTGCCAAAACCACATCCTGATATAGGAGTCTTAAAATCTGCTGCTCCTCTTTATTGTTTTTTCTTTCCTCATTCCAATTGTTCACCTGAAGTGCAATCAAAATCCCGATCACCACCAGGACTATCTCTCCAATGGCATAAAGTAAATAGGTGGTGAACCGATTTTTACTGAGTAGTACTTTGCGAATTTTTCGGAGGAGGAAGAGCATGGTCAGTTGGCGGTACCCTTTAAGATTTGGTCATTGTATTGCTCCGCATCAAACCGACCCAAGGACTGTAAAATCAGGTTCTTTTCACTCATGCTCCATATTTCATAACCCGAAATGTTCATTTTATTTCCACTTGGCTGATGGGTTGCTTTCAATGTCCAGTGAAAGGTATGTTTATCCTGATCGCTAACCAGACTGTCGAGGTATACGCGCATATCTGGCAGATCAGTCATAAATCCCCAGGCCACTGCTGCAATCTGTTCTCGACCTATAGCTGCCTCACCTTCGTTGACCTGTAACGACCCATCTTCAGCAAAGAATAGGGCTACAAACTCAGGACGGGTACTTCCCCACACCTGTGCATAGCTCTTTGCAAATGCTTCCATATCAAACTTTTGTTCAATTTCAGGTAAGATTTCAGCTGTATAGGAAGCACTTAATAGTTTCCAATCTTCATCGGATTTTATGAAGGTAAAAAAATCATCTTCAAATGTCTGCTTCACACCTAATCGATACAAAAAGCATTTTGCCCGGACAAATGCCAGCCTGCCATCACTGATCTCAATATGGTATTCATGAGGAGGTTCGTAATAAGGTATCTGTTTTGACCGATCGCTTACCAGATCAAAGTATTGCTGAAGGGTCATGGACTTGCCACTTCCTGCAAGTCCTACATTGGCATCAGGCAGGCTCATGGCGGCCATAGCTGGATGATTGTAATTGCCAACATGAAAGAGTAATTCTTCAGCTGCCTGTTTGACTTCTTCCCCTTCTTGGGACCACGGGATTTCAGTTTTTTCGTCAGCAGGTGGTACAACTTTTTCGTTTCCTACATTTGATTGACATGCGATCATTAGGCAGATCGGCAAAGCGAGCAGTAAGGATTGTTTCATAGGTCAATGATTCTGTTGAGATTCTTTAGACAATATAAGTTGCATTTTCTGAATATCAATCAGTAGAGCATTATAAAGCATCTTTACCCTGGCTCCAGAGCTAATAAAGTAGATTGCATCACTGATGATTTCTTTTTTATATGAACTATCCGTTTGGATAAGTTGGTTAAGCCTGGTTTTATCTACTCGATTTTCATCAATGGCCTCGTCTACAAAATCAATTAATGTCCAGCCAATTTTAGCATAGCTTTCAGTCTCGGAAAAAAGTCTGACAGCCTGATCCGCGTTGATATCCACGACATCTACGATTCCTTCAATATTGCCATAGTAGTCACGCAGACTCTTTGCAATTTCATCTTTGAGAAGCCCCAGGTTTCCGCTTGATTTAAGGTCATCAAAGGCGGCAGTGCTTGGTTTGAAGGTATAAGTTACCAGAGAGACTGCCTCCATCATTTCGTTTACAACTTCTTTTGGGTTGATTGTTTCCTTTTGGAGTAAGTAAAGGAGTTGATTGGCGTGCTGAATGCGAAAATCAGTTTCCTCAATTAGTCTTCGCACCTGTTCCTCATCCTGCTTGATATCTTCGAGTAGTTTAAGGTAGTAGATTTGTTCTTTTTTTTCCAGTTTTCTTTCCTCATTCCAATCATCAATACTTACCGCAATCAATATCCCTATTACTACCAGAAGAATCTCTCCCACAGCATAAAGCAGATAGGTTGTAAATCTTTTTCCTGACTTAGCGGCAGTCAGGTTTGTCAAGAGCGCTTTGCGGATTTTTCGGAGGAGGAAGAGCATACCTAAATATAAGGAAGATCATTTAGAGATTCTTTAAAAATCCTCATGTAAAGATGTAGTAGATGTTATAATACCTTAAAATCGTACAGTTTTTGCATTATACTGAAATGTTTATCCAGGGAAAACAGGGTTAAATTGTATTCGATTACCTGATGCAGAATGATAAGATCAGGAATTCCTACTCTGTTGATGCCGTTTCTGAGGTTTTCAATCTGATACGCTCTAATTACCTCCCAGTCCACATTTAAGGGAATACATTCAATGTTTTCCAGACTGTCAATTACTTCTTTTTGATTCTGTATTGTCAGAGCAGGAACTAATTCTGTTAATATGATATCGTTGATCACGACCAGGTCTTCGTTTAAAAGCCGATCCAGTAAAGTATTATTACCATTTCTGAAATAATCTATCCAAACTAAACTGTCAACCAAAACCTTCATCAGCAACCTCTTGTAATATCGAGATCAATATCCAAATCAATTTTTCCTTTGAACCCAATCAACCTCTTTCTTTTAACCCTTCTGATCTGCTCTTCTAATGCTTCTCTGATTAATTGACTTTTAGTTTTAGCTCTTGTCAATGACATAGCCTCTTTTATCAACTCCTCGGGTAAATCCAATGTCGTGCGCATAATTAATTATGTATATGTGCATATAAATTTACATAAACTTTTCTTTACATAAATCTTTGAACATTCTTTTTAGAATCAATCTTGTTACACTAAACAAATCACTTTCCAAGATTGGATTATCGAGTAAGATAACAGAATACTGAATACCGAAAACTAATCCTTCACAAACACCATGCAATGCTGCCAGGGAAGATTATCGATATTTTTTTCAAGACGAAAACCCAGTGCTTCAAACTCCCTTACTGCCTGTTTTTCAGTCATTTTATGAAGTGGTTTGATGGGAACTTTGGGATCTTCTCCCCGATATTCGATCAAAAAAATCTTTCCATTCTCTTTTAAAGCAGATTTAATAGAATTCAACATTTCTACTGGATGACTGAATTCGTGATAAACATCCACCATCAACACTTTATCTATGGAATTGGCTGTAAGATTAACGGATTGAATGCTTCCTTTCACTGTTTGCACATTCGGTATACCGGTACCTGCTTTTTTTTCCTGAATGGCTTCCAACATTTCATCCTGAATATCCACTGCATAGACAGTTCCCTTCTTAGCGATTTTTGCCATTTTGAAAACATGATACCCGGAACCGGCACCAATGTCAGCAATTTGGTCATCGGGTTGGATGTCCATGTTCTGGATTAATCGTGAGGTATTTTCTTCTTTTTCCCGTTCTGGCCTTTCCAGCCAGCTCATGCCCTGATAGCCCATTACATTCGCTATCTCTCTGCCCATGTACCATTTGCCAATTCCATCCCAACTCCCTTTTTTATACGTATAGTTTTCGTCTTTTTTCTCCTGTGCAGTACAACTCATAATTGTAAAAGACAGAAATAGTATTAATAGGTAGTTGAAGAGCTTTTTCATCTTGTTTTGTTTTTCATATTTATACTACAAAATTCTAAGCTCAAAGTTTTAATTCATCTTTGGAAGGTATAATGTCACCTCATCCAAAACCAATTCATCAAGGTGACCCATCTTTTGCTTATTTTGAGTGATCAGGTGCATGTGCAAATAGGAATCATGATGCGTGAAGATTCCCTGATGTTCTTTTGAAAAAAACCCGATGACTCCACATTTTCATCTAAAATTTCATATGTAACCTGTCCGGTATGAGCCTCCTGTGGGGAGGAAACTTTCATGCCAGAAGGAAGATTTTGAATATGAATTTTCGCTTTTTCAATACTCCCGGACAATCTAAACCCAAATGGTCTTTTGTGATTTTGACTTACGTTGTCTATGTATTTTTCCAGGCTACTTATATCCAGAACATCAGACGGAAGGTCATATTCTTCCCATTCTTCAATATTCGTGTAAACAAAAAAGGGTGCTGACCCGGTATCAGTTTCCAGCACTTTCATGTTTGAATCGCCGAGTACCTGCGAGATAAAGATCTTACCATCACTTATTAATATTTCACCCTTTAATCCGGTCAAAGGACCTAAACCATACAGCCCCTTTTTATTTTTGATACTGTCGAAAGATATTTTACTCCATAACTCACCTTTCCACATTGCATCTCTCATTGCTCCCACGGGATAGACAGAGTAGCTGTTTTTCGATTCGTTGTCTTGTTTTACCTGACAGGAGATTAAACAGACCAGGACTATGCTCAAAAATTTAAAAGATTTTATCATGGTTGGTTTTTCTCAGCTGCGATTTTATATAATTCCCGCATTTCTTCATTGCTAAAATCCGGGAAGAATTGCTTTCCAGCTTTAACCGCCTGTTCCTCATTTCCTAAAGAAGTCAGGTTTTCCAGTAGTATATCTCTTTCAATATTTTTTGTTTTCGAAGGGCCCAACCGGTTATTGATAATCGGCATGGCATCCGTAGCTGCCTGCGCTATTCGACCAGAAATCTGACCCCGATCGTAGGTAAGTGTTACAAATCGGTTGAAGTTGTCCCAGTTTTCTGTCCATAATATTTTGTAGGCATCTGACTCAGCTGGAAGATTGGATGGGATGGTTTTAAATCTACGTGCTGTTTCTGTCAACAGTCGTTCTACATGTTCGATCTTTTTGACTTCAACAAAAATGGATTGCAGTTCGTCATATAATACAAAATCAACTATTTCAGTGTTTTGAAGAGTTATGGCATACTGGATGGTCTGATAATCATATTGAGGTTCGATGAAACGGTAATCAGTAAATATTTTATATTTTCCTTCCGACTGTATTTTTTTTAGATCTTCCAGCATGTTATTCATTCCAAGAGAAGTCTGGTACATACGATAGCGGAGATACTCCATTTCAAATTTCAGAGAGGTTAGCACTCGGTTGCGCTCTTTCTCATTTTTTTAATCTTCTGAATAACTCTGTATCAAAAAAGCACAATAAACCCCAATGATTACCACAGCCAAATCGATTAAAACCCAGGTAAATCGATTTTTAGTTGAAAAAATTTTACGTAAAAACATAAGGAAAATTAAGTATTACAGATGAAAAGTGAAAAAATGAAAATGGTGAACCAACATCTACAAACAGGTAACTTATCCGTTAAGGACAGTCATTATTTTCATGAATTTCAATATTACCAATATTTAACAAAACAATATAGCTGTACAATCATCGTGTTGTTCAAATCCAATATTTCCCACAAAGCGCACTATTTAAACCACTTATCAATTCAGCGCTCATAAACCCACCCAAATCCAAAGAAAATGAACAAGCATCTTTCATAATGTCTTTTAAAAATAAAAAATTATGATAAATAAAATTTTAAAAGGAATTGTAATTGCTGTATTTGCACTTACAACCACAGTAACGCAGGCACAGGATAAAAATATCGTTGAACTTGCAGTTGGAACAGAATCATTATCAACACTAGTAGCTGCTGTAAAAGCCGGAGGTTTAGTAGAAACATTAAGTGGAAAAGGTCCATTTACGGTTTTCGCCCCTACAAATGAGGCTTTTGCAGCTTTACCTGAAGGAACATTAGATATGCTACTTAAACCAGAAAACAAAGATAAATTAGTAGCAGTACTTACATATCATGTTGTTTCCGGGACTGTGAAATCTACAGACCTGAAAAACGGCATGTCAGCAAAAACAGTTCAGGGAGAAAAAATCAAGGTAGATTTATCAAATGGTGTGAAGATCAATCAGGCAAATGTCATAAGCGCTGATATCATGGCATCAAATGGAGTAGTACATGTCATTGATCAGGTAATTTTACCCCCATCAATGCAATAAGAAGTATTAAGAGTATTAAAAAAAGCTCTCAGGTCATAATAACCTGAGAGTTTTTTTTGTTTTTTGTCTTATCCAGATTTAATTCCCTTTCAAACCATTTGCTGTTCGGTCTTCCATTGGAGGTGCAGGTGTTGGGCTAACCAGATTTCCCTCCAGCAACTTCAGTACTTCATCTACTACACTTTCCATCTGAGGATCTCTTCCCTGCATCAGGATATTTGGGTCATCCCAAACTTCAATATCAGGTGCCACACCTTCTCCTTCCCAGAACCAGTGACCGTCATTATCGTAAAGTCTTGCACCTGGGACAGTGATAAAACCACCATCAATTAACCTATGTCCGGTAGCAGGCCCTACTAATATACCAAGAGTTCTTTCCCCAACTATGGGACCTGCTTCCAATTCCTGAAATGCCCAGGGTAACGCATCTCCTCCGGATCCAGCCCAGCCATTTATCAGCATTCCCATCGGTCCTTCATTTGCTTTTATTGGCCATTGATGATCTTTTCCATGTCGCCAGTATAGATTGTAAACCACAGGTCTTTTCATCAATTCAAGGAACCGATCTGCTAGCTGGCCACCACCGTTAAATCGCTCATCTATGATATAGCCTTTTTTATCCAGCTGACCATAATACATTCTCACCAACTCTAGTTGACCCCTGGCACTGGTATTGGACATATAAATGTACCCCAGTTTACCATCAGAAAGTTTATCGACCATCTTTCGGTTGCTTTCTATCCAGGCAAGGTATCTAAGTTGGCTTTCCTCGCCTCTGGAGAGTGTTTGGATTACTTTTTCTTCTGCATCAGCACTATTGCCGGATTTACTTATTGTCAGCATCACAGTTTTACCTGATAATCCTTCAAAAGCAGCATAAGGATCTTTTTCCGGATCAAGGGGCTTTCCATTTACAGCATGGATATAGTCTCCTTCACTAACTCCGGTTCCGCTACGATCAAAAGGAGATCGGATTTCTGTATCCCAGGGAGCGGGTTTGATGATTTTTTGAATTCGGAATTTATTGTTTACCAGTTCAAGGTCTACTCCTAAAAATCCTGTTTCTATTCGCTCTACATTTTCAGTATCGCCACCTCTGGCATAGGTATGTCCGGCGCTCAACTCTGATACCAGGTGACGCTGAATGGTTCCTACATCCCATCGGGTTCGGGCGTCTTCAATTAACGGATAATATCGATCTTTCATGCCTTCCCAGTCAACCTGCTGCATGTCTTCGTCATAAAAGAAATCCCGGTGTCTCCTCCAGGTGTCGATAAAAATCTGTCTCCATTCTTCCTTAGGATTCAGTTGCATCACCAAACCATCTGTTGGAATCGGATCCTTTATCTTCTGATCGGGAGCTGCCTGGATGACACCGTATTTTCCTGATGCAGATACCAAAATTGCCTTTCCATCAGCAGTTTGTTTAACGCCATTTACACCATCCATAATTTTCTTCTCTTCCCTTTCTTTCAGATCATACATCATCAACGAAGAATTTCTTTCACCAGAACCTGTGTTTGGGTATTTTAGGTAAGCGATTTTATCATCAAAGGACATTAGGGTTGAATAATTTCCGGACCCTGGAGGCAACAAGACCATTCTGCTTTCCATATCTCCCCATTCGATACGTAATGATTTAGTGTTGTCAGACTTATCTTCATCTTTCTCTTTGCCATTTTTCTCTTCTGAACCTTCACTTTTCTCTACAGCATCATTTTTTGGAGAAAGGAGATAAGGGGCATCTTTATTTAAGCTTATAACAGCAAGTTTTGTACTGTTTGGATAAATCCAGGTATCGTCCATATCCCCATATGCAGCAGAAAACTCACGATTGGTAAGAAAAAACAGGTACTGACCATCATTGCTAAATACAGGATAGAAATCTGAGTAAAAACCACTGGTGACTTGTTGAGCATTTTTGTCCTGAAGGCTGAAAATGAAAATCGCATTGTTGGCATTTTCCATTCCTTTTGCATAAGAAACATATTTTGAATCCGGAGACCAGCTTATAGGGTATCCATATCTTGGACCATGCCCTAAGTTCCAGTTATAATTATCAATCTCAGTAGTGCTGCCCGAATTTATATCTATGTAATATAGGGTGTTCGTTTCATCCACAAATGCAATCTTTTCGCTATCCGGAGACCAGTGTAAAGCATACCCAAACCCTTTGTTTCGATTAGTAATCTTCTTTTCCGAATGTTTTTCAGCATTGTGAAGATATAATTCATATTCTCCTGATTTATCACTCCAGTATGCAATGTGCTTACCATCAGGAGACCAGGCAGGGTTTTGATCAAAAGCACCACTTGAATTGGTCATGTTGAGTGTATAACCTTCTTTGACCGGCACATTGAAAAGCTCACCACGCGCTTCAAAAACAATTCTTTTGCCTCCATGGGATGCGGACATACCACTAATACTTTTACTTACATCCTTTGCCTGTTCGATTTCAGTGGAAAGATCTGAAACCACTTTTACTTCAACTTCTTTAGGTGAATCAGAGCCATAGGCCATTGTATAAAGTTTACCACCATTTGCAAATACCAATTCTTCCGGTCCGGAAGAAAGATGAGTAATGTCAAAATCAGTGAAATTTGTGACCTGCTTCAATTGTTTATCAGCAGTGCTATATGACCAGACATTTAGTCGCATGGATTCATCACGGTCTGAAAGAAAATACAGAAGATCTTTTCCCCATGCAGGTTTACTATCAATGGTAGTTTCAGAAGTAACACGATCAATTTTATTGGAATCAAAATTGTATATCAAAACATCTGAGGTAAGACCTCCCCGATATCTTTTAAAAGGATAGTTTTCGGTTATTTTAGTTGTGTAGGCAAGTTGCTTACCATCTGGGGAGAAAGTACCCAATTCACCATAAGGAATGCTCAATCGTTCAGGAACACCTCCGTTTTTATTGACCTTGTAAAAATGATTCACTCTTGGAGTAGAAGATTGCCTACGTGAAGCAAAAATCAGGCTTTCACCATCGGGATGCCAATCAATCATTCGGTCATAATGCGAAGCGTAGGTAATTCGGGTTGGAATTCCTCCCGTGACTGGGATGACAAAGACATCATCATTTCCATTATAGGAGGCAGTGTATGCTATTTGAGTGCCGTCAGGAGAAAATTTGGGAAAAGCTTCCTCTCCCTGCGAATTGGTAAGTTGGCTTGCCGTTCCGCCGGTTTTATCAACGACCCAGATATCACCTCCATAGACGAAAGTGATCTGGGTTTGTGAAATGTCCATTTCATTCATCAGCCGGGCACTGATTTGTGCCTCAAGACAGACTGAAAATGCAAAAAGTAGAGAAAACAATAAAAATTTATTCATGATTTATGTGTTAGGTTGTCAATCAGAAAGTTACAAAAAATAAAAGCCAAATCAGAATTGTCAATTCTGTAAAAAGGGATTCTGATAACAGACGGAATTTTCTAGAGACTAAATTCTCGTACCTCTCCAGACTTTAAGTCACCAAGTGTAAGATTACCAATCCTAACCCGTACTAATCTCAAAGTAGGAAAACCCACAGCTGCAGTCATTTTTCTTACCTGGCGAAATTTACCTTCAGTAAGAATTATAGAAATCCAGCTGGTGGGTCTATGTCTCTTTTTAGTTGTGGGTTCAAAATCAGGTTCATTATTCAGCTGACATACCTTACAGGGAAGTGTCTGATATTCGCTTTCCTGCAGCTTAATAGTCACTCCATTTTTAAGCTTGGCAATTGCTTCATTTGTAATGATACCATCTAGTTCTACGTAGTATTCCTTCTCTACATCCTTACTTCTGAAATCAAAACTAACTTTTCCATCTGTTGTCAGTAAAAGCAGCCCTTCCGAGTTTTTGTCAAGCCTCCCAACTGACATCGTACCTTCAGGAAAATCAAAAAGATCCCCAAGCATTCGTTTATTCTTTCTTCTGGGTTCGTTATGTATAAACTGTGAAACATACCCGTAAGGCTTGTAAAGAATAAAATGTCGGTGTTCAACCATTTCTCAAAAGTACATAAGCACTTATGAATTACGGTCAAGGTTCGATTATCAATTCCTGAAGCTGATAAGCATTGCCCTCAGCATGAGTGAAAACACCAATTACGTCACCTGAAGACATTGGTGATGAAGCCAGTTCTTCACATAAATCCAGGCAATCAATGTCAATTTCACCCAAAATTGAAAAGTTTCCATCTTCGTTTTCAAATACAAAAATATCATTGGGTCCGGAATTCCTGTATTGTAAAATCATCTCAAATTCTTCTGAGGAGGGCACCTCTGTTTTTGAAATTACTTCTTTCAAAATGTAACGGATAGATGAACCATCAGCAGGTGGGTTGTTGACTTTTTTCTTGCGAATAGAAAGTTCATACAAGTACCCGTTTTCAAATTCAAAACCCTCAATGCCGGAATATAAAAATTCCCAGTTTTGCGTACCTATATTTTCACCTTCCTGAACTAATAATACTAATTGAGCAGTAGCACCAAATGCGGGCTGCTGGAAATGATTCACCCTGATAGTAGATGGCCCAAGGTTTTCATCTCCACAGGCAAAACAAAGAAGAATCAGGGAAAAGATAAGGGGTCTCATAAGCAGATGATTCATTCATAGCTTAGACCCGCTTTATTTGAATGTGGTTGCAATTGAGTTAAGCTATTCGTATCGCAAATTATTAGCAGGGTTAGCTCTGGCAACCTTTGAACTCTGAAAATAGATGAAGTAAAAACCAATAAGGAATAAGACCAGTACGCTTACCAAAACTTCAATAAAGCCCAATTCAAGAAAATAGCATAGTTCTAGTTTACAACAGCTTCAGCTTCAATTTCAACTAAATACCCTTTTCCAACCAGCCTGGCTTCAACCAAAGTATTCGCAGGGTTTATTCCCTTAAATCGATCTCCATGTGCTCTCGCTACAGGTTCCCAGTCTTCAATGTCATTTACGAATATTCGGGTACGAACAACATCTTCTAGTTTACCTCCCAGTGACTCAATTGCTGCTGTTATTTTATCAATTACAAAATGTGTTTGGGCTGCAGCATCTTTTCCTCCTATCATTTTTTCTCCATGTGTAGCGGTAGTGCCGGAAACATGAATTCTATTTCCTTCCTTTACTGCACGACAATATCCTGCAAATTCCTCCCAGGGGGTTCCGCTAAATACCTGACTCCTATTTATAGAGGTTGTTACGGGTGAAAACGCATTTGGTATATCATCAACGTGATGACTTAGATCACCTGAAGCAGTAAGAAAAGGAGGTTTACGGTACTCATCACCACAATCTCCGGGTATTGGAGTCAGTTCACTTTGTGCTTTTCTTATCTTCTGGATATCTTCATCATCAATATTCAGTTCAAGCGATTTGATATTGTCATGAATATGTGCACTTTCTCCAAGTCTTGCACCAATGATCACTCCCGCA
>CAYTFO010000119.1:0-11387 GCA_964437135.1 uncultured Roseivirgaceae bacterium
AAGGTTGGAAAACAGATAGAGGGATTATCTTTATAGTATTTGGAGTCCCTTCTCAGGTGTACCGAAGAAATTTTATGGAAGTTTGGCAGTATGAAGACGGAACAACTTTTGAATTTAGGATACTTTCAAATCTATTTGCGCCAAATTTGTACGTTCTAATTAGAAATGAAAATTACAGAGAAACATGGATTTCAAAAATAAAGGAGCTCAGGGGGGGAAATTAGGTACACGAAAACCACAAAACCCTAATATGATTTATGGTATCCGCGCTGCTATTGAAACCATTCGATCTGGCCAGGAAATTGAAAAACTCTTTATTCAAAAGGGACTTAAAGGAGAATTAATTAAAGAATTATTTGATGAAATGAGGGGACACTCTATTCCATTATCAAAAGTTCCTGTTGAAAAGTTAAATCGACTTACAAGGAAAAATCATCAGGGTGTTGTGGGATTCATTTCTCCGGTTAGATACCATAAACTTGATCATTTGATTACCGGAGTTTTTGAAAAGGGAGAAGAACCATTTTTAATAATTCTGGATAGAGTTACTGATGTAAGAAATTTCGGTGCTATTGCCCGATCTGCTGAAGGTGCCGGGGCTCATGGGATCATTATTCCTCTTAATAATTCAGCTCAAATAAATGCTGATGCTATTAAAACGTCAGCTGGTGCTTTAACCAGTCTTCCGGTTTGCAGAGTAGAAGACTTAAAGGAAGCAGTTCAATTCATCAAAGACTCGGGATGTCGCGTGATGGCAGCATCTGAAAAAGGTGGTAAACCGGTTTTTACGGCCAAAATGTCTGGTCCTATAGCGATTGTAATGGGCTCTGAAGAAAATGGAGTCAGTGATGAATTACTTGAAATTGCTGATAAATTGGTAAAAATACCTATGCAGGGAAATATTCAGTCACTAAACGTTGCAGCGGCATGTTCAATTGTAGCTTTTGAGGTCTTAAGGCAAAGAACTGCTGCTAATTAAACAAATTTTTCTCCTTTCATTGCTTTAACCTCTGTAACGAAGGTCTTGAATTTTGCTGCATCATCTTTTTTGCAGACCAATAACACATCTTCAAAATCGGCAATCAAATACCCTTCCAGGTCACTCAATACTAAAAGCTTATCTTTTTTTGCTTTTATGAAATTCTCTTTGCAATCATATAAGATGGTATTTGCCTCTACAACATTTTCATTTTGGTCTTTTTTACAAAACTCATGCAAAGCATCCCATGAGCCGAGATCTGACCAGTCAAAATCCCCGAGAACTACATAGACATTATCTGCTTTTTCCATGATTGCATAGTCAATAGAAATTCCCTTTGTATGTGAATAAGCTTTTGTGATGAATTTAACTTCATCCTCTGTGAAATATAATTCGGAGCCTTTTTCAAACTCTTCAGCTAATTCAGGCCTATGTTTTTCAAAAGATTTAATGATACTCTTAATTGACCATACGAAAATTCCTGCGTTCCAAACAAAGTCACCACTCTCTATGAATTTATCAGCTAACTCTACATTAGGCTTTTCTGTAAAAGTCTTTACTTTTTTTATTTCACCATCTTCCGAATCTGAGTATTGAATATATCCATATCCTGTTTCGGGTTTATGTGGTTTAATGCCTATTGTAAATAAATGATCGTTTTCTGCCACATCATTTACTGCATGTCCAATTGTTTTCAAAAATAATTCCTGATTTAATATCATATGGTCAGATGGAGCTACAACCATGATTCCTTCAGGATCAATTTTATTTATCTTATAGGCTGCATATGCAATGCAGGGCGCAGTGTTTCTTTTTTGAGGCTCGAGTAGTACCTGATTTTCGTCCAGGTTGGGGAGTTGTTGATTAATTACATCTTTGTAGATTCGGTTGGAAACAATGAATATTTTGGAAGGCTCAGTGTAGTTTGTAAATCTTTCGTAGGTAAGTTGGAGTAAGCTTTTTCCGATACCCATCACATCAAGGAATTGCTTGGGTTTTTGGTTTCTACTGTAGGGCCAAAATCTTGTTCCGGTCCCACCAGCCATAATGACTACATAAATATTCTTCTTCATCTACAATTAATCTTGATTGATGTTATTTACCATTAATTTCGAACAAAGATAATTATAAGCGATTCTCTTTTGAGAAATCTAAAATATTTTGACACTAAATCATATTTTAATAATTCAATTGTAAACTATTACTAAAGATTTAGTAAATTATAAATTAATACTTCTGGCATGGTTGATATGGAGGTTGCGCAAAATAGTGATTTATTAAAAAGTACTCTAAAAGAAGTTTTTGGATATAATACTTTTAGAGGCAATCAGGAAGATATAATTAACAATATACTTTCCCGAAAGAACACATTTGTTATAATGCCCACAGGGGCAGGCAAATCAATGTGTTATCAGTTACCTGCTATCGTTCAGGAAGGTACTGCTATTGTTATATCCCCTTTAATAGCTTTGATGAAAAATCAGGTAGACCAGATGAATGCATTTGGAATACATGCAAGGTTTTTGAATTCTACACTTACAAAAAGTGAAAGCACAAAAGTTAAGAATGACACAATCTCGGGGATAGTGAAATTGCTGTATGTGGCCCCAGAGTCTTTAAACAAGGAAGAAAACGCAGCATTCCTAAAGAAAGCTCACATTTCATTTGTTGCTGTTGATGAAGCACATTGTATCTCTGAATGGGGACATGATTTCAGACCTGAATACAGAAAGATCAAAACTATTGTTGGTCAGCTTGGTGAAGTGCCAATTATAGCTCTTACAGCCACAGCTACGCCTAAAGTACAGATCGATATTCAGAAAAATCTGAATATGGAAGATGCAAAAGTTTTTCAATCCTCTTTTAATAGAACCAATCTTTATTATGAGGTTAGGCCAAAGCAGCAGGCAAAAAAGCATTTGATAAAATTTGTTAAAGAGAATAAAGGGAAATCTGGAATTATATATTGCCTAAGCAGGAAAAAGGTTGAGGAAATAGCTGAATTTCTGAGGGTAAATGATGTTAAGGCAGCTCCATACCATGCTGGTATGGAAGCTAATGTCAGAATGAAAAATCAGGATGCATTTTTGAATGAAGACATTGATGTAATTGTAGCTACCATTGCCTTTGGAATGGGTATTGATAAGCCTGATGTTAGGTTTGTTATTCATTATGATGCTCCCAAGTCTATAGAAGGATATTATCAGGAAACAGGAAGAGCGGGAAGAGATGGTCTTGAGGGTAAATGCATTATGTTTTATTCTTACAACGATATCCTGAAGTTAGAAAAGTTCAATAAAGATAAGCCTGTAAGGGAAAGAGAAAACTCAAGATTACTTCTCGACGAAGTAGCTGCATATTCCGAATCATCAGTTTGTAGAAGAACACAATTATTGCATTATTTCGGTGAGGAATATCATGAAGATAACTGCAACATGTGTGATAACTGCACACACCCTAAAGAGACTTTCGATGGTACTAAATTTATTGAAATAGCACTTAAAGCGGTTAAACTTACAGATGGTAGATTCAATATTAATCACTTATCTGATATTATAATCGGTAAACTCACAGATCATGTAAAAAGCTACGACCATCATCAGCTTGAAGTGTTTGGGGTTGGAAAAGATGAGAATGAAATATTCTGGAAAGCTGTTATTAGACAAGCATTATTCAACGAGTTTCTGACAAAAGACATCGATAATCCTGGCAGGTTTAATTTGTCACAAAGAGGCGCAAAATTTCTTGAGGACCCATATCCAGTCAAAATCTCTAAAGATCATGAGTACGATTTGGAAGGCGAAGAGGAAGAAATTGAAAAAGAGATAATCGATGCGAAATCCTACGATGCCAATCTTTTTGAGATGCTAAAGTCTCTTAGGAAGAAGGTAGCAAAAGAAAAGGATTTACCTCCATATGTAATATTTCAGGATCCTTCACTGGAGGAAATGGCTACGCTTTATCCTACTACTCAAGACGATTTAAAGAAAATCATTGGGGTTGGAGAATCTAAAGCCAGGAAATTTGGAAAACCATTTTTGGACATGATTGACAAGTATGTCGAAGAAAATGATATTATAACTGCTTCAGATGTTCTCGTAAAAAGCTCAGGAACTAAGTCTAAAAATAAAATTTTCATAATCCAGCAAATAGATAGACAAATTGACCTTGAAGAGATTGCTGAGTCAAAAGGAATGAAATACGAAGCACTCATACAGGAGATTGAGAATATTTGTGACTCTGGAACAAAACTGAATCTGGACTATTACATAGATCAGTTGCTGGACGATGATAGGCAGGATGAAATTTATGATTATTTCATGGAAGCAGACTCTGATTCTATTGAAGATGCGATGGAAGAACTCGGAGATGATTTTTCAGAAGATGAAATCAGACTTATGAGGATCAAGTTTATGTCTGAGTTTGCACATTAAAATTCTTTCTATTTTCTTAAAGATGTAGTTAACTTTCCGCAAAAAAAGCGGAATGAATATCCTCGTAATTGGTTCTGGAGGAAGGGAGCATGCTCTGACCTGGAAATTAAAAGAAAGTCCTAAATGTGATGAGATTTATGTAACTCCTGGTAATGGAGGTACAGCTCAAATTGCAAACAATCTTAATATTCAGGTAAATGAGTTTGATAAAATTAGTGATGCTGTTAGGGTTTTTAATATTGGCATGGTCGTCGTAGGCCCTGAGGACCCCCTTGTAAATGGCATATATGAAAAACTCTCCAGTGATCATCCGGATCTACAAATAATAGGTCTGGATAGCAATGCGGCGCAGTTGGAAGGAAGTAAGAGTTTTGCAAAGGATTTCATGAATGAATACAATATACCAACTGCAAAAGCAAAAGTTTTTACAGAATCTAACTTAGAAGAAGGAAAGCACTTTTTAGAATCATTAAAACCACCATATGTTTTAAAAGCAGACGGACTTGCAGCTGGGAAAGGTGTAATTATAACCAGCGATCTTAATGAAGCCAGGCAAACACTTGATGATTTGATAATTAAGGGTCAGTTCGGGGATGCTAGTAAATCTGTTTTGATTGAAGAGTTTCTGGAAGGTATAGAGCTATCAGTTTTTGTGCTGACTGATGGAAAATCATATAAAATATTACCCTCTGCGAAAGATTATAAGCGAATTGGAGAAAATGATACAGGTCCAAATACAGGTGGAATGGGAGCAGTCTCTCCTGTGTTTTTTGCAGATGAATCTTTTATGGAAAAGGTGGAGGAGAGAATAGTAAAACCTACAATCAAAGGAATACAAGAGAAAGGATTCAATTATAAAGGGTTTATTTTTATCGGACTTATGAATAGAGATGGTGAGCCTTTTGTTATAGAATATAATGTAAGAATGGGTGATCCGGAGACGCAAGTGGTTATCCCCAGAATTAAATCCGATCTGGTCGAGTTACTATCTGCTACTGCTCAATCTAAACTTAGTGATACTGCAATAGAAATATCCCCAGAAACAGCAACAACTGTTGTAATTGTCTCGGAAGGCTATCCCGGAAAATATGAAAAAGGTAAAGAAATCGAAATAGGTAAATTTAGTAATGGAATTTTACCATTTCATGCGGGAACAATAAAAAAAGGAGACCAACACCTTACCAATGGTGGCAGAGTAATGGCTATAACAGCTCTTGGTGATTCTCTTAAAAGGGCCTTATCTCAAAGTTACAGTGGTGTGGAGCAAGTTAAATGGGATGGAATGAATTTCAGAAGCGATATAGGTAAAGATCTAATGGATATTGGTCAGTCGTAAATCATTTCAAAAATGTACTATATATTTGAAAAAGTAGATTAATAAGAAGAGAGATGGGATGTAGTTCATGTAGTACAAATATTACTGAAGACGGCAAAGTAGCTGGTTGTAAAAACAATGGGGGCTGTAGTACTGGTGGATGCAATAAAATGAACGTATTTGACTGGTTGTCAAATATGGATGCCCCCACATTTGATTTATTTGATATTCTCGAGATAAGATTTAAAAATGGCCGTAAGGAGTTTTATAGAAATTCAGACAAATTAGTCTTACATACTGGAGATGCAGTTGTAGTTGATGTTCCTAATGGCCATCATATTGGTTATGTTTCCTTACAAGGAGAACTGGTAAGGTTACAAATGAGAAAAAAGGGTGTTGAGAATGATGATCAGATCAGGAAGATATACAGAATAGCCACTCAAAAGGATCTTGAGAAGTATGAACGTGTGAGGAATCGTGAAACACCAACTCTATTTAGAACTCGAGAGATTATTCATCAATTGAAGTTGGAAATGAAACTCACTGATGTTGAGTATTATGCTGACAATACCAAAGCTACATTTTACTACTCTGCTGATGAAAGAGTCGATTTTAGAGAACTCATAAAAATTCTGGCTGGTGAATTTAAGATTCGTATCGAAATGCGTCAGATAAGCCTTAGGCAGGAAGCTGGAAGGCTTGGAGGAATAGGATCCTGTGGCAGAGAACTTTGTTGCAGCACCTGGCTTTCTGATTTTAAGTCAGTCACCACTCAGGCAGCCAGATATCAAAACCTTTCCTTAAATCCCAATAAACTCTCAGGTCAGTGTGGAAGGCTTAAATGTTGCTTAAACTATGAACTGGAAACATATATGCAGGCATTGAAGGGGATTCCGGAAATTGAAAAACCATTGCTTACCGAAAAAGGAGAAGCGAGGCTTCAAAAAACAGATATTTTCAGAAAAATCATGTGGTTTGGATACGAAGATGAGGCAAGCTGGTATCCGGTTGATGTAAATAGAGTCCAGGAAATTCTGGAAATGAATAAATCTGGTAAGAAACCTCATTCCCTAACTGAAGACATGGTTGCAGAAGCTGGTGATTCTTCTTCTGCAGCTCTAAACAGTGATCTGATCGCGATGGATAAAAAGTTCAATAAATCGAGGAATAAGAAGAAAAAGCGAAATAAGAATCGCAACAGAAATAGGAACAATAACCAGAATCAGCCTAAAAACAAATAGTCCTTGAAGAAATCATTTTTACTTTACTCAATAATTGGAATCCTCTTTTTCGCTTGTGATAGCAATACAATTTACCAGGATTTCACACCAATAGGTGGTCAATGGTATCTACAGGATACTGTAAAATATACTGTATCAATTGAAGAGGTTACAAATTCTTTAACTAGTGAAGTACATGTAAAGTATAATGCTTCTTATCAGTTTTACAATTTGTACCTGAAATTGTTGGTTGAAGATGCTTCTAATAATTTGATCGTTGATGAACTTAAAGAAGTAATTTTATTTGAACCTAAAACAGGTAAGCCGCTAGGAAGTGGCATTGGACCAACTTTTACTATTTCGAGTGAAATACTAAGTGATCTGAAGGTCGAAAAACCGGGTGAATACAAGTACAAACTTGTCCAATATATGAGGATTGATACTTTACCTGAAATAGAAAGTATTGGATTAAAAGTATATGCTAATCGGGATTAGATAATCTCAATTCTTTCTAGATTTAAAGTATGTTTGAATCAACAGCTCCGCTGGCGGAAAGAATGCGTCCGAATAAACTCAATGAAATAATCGGGCAGGCTCATCTTGTTGGTGAAAAAGGAGTTATTTCTTTAGCTATTAAAAATAATAGGATTCCCTCTATGATATTATGGGGTCCTCCCGGTACTGGTAAAACGACCATTGCAAACATAATAGCTAATGAAATTAAAATTCCTTTTCATACACTTAGTGCAATAAGTGCAGGAGTTAAAGATGTAAGAGATGTAATTTCAAAAGTCAGACAGGGCTCAAAAACAATTCTTTTTATTGATGAAATTCACCGGTTCAATAAAGCCCAGCAGGACACATTGTTGGGTGCAGTTGAAAAGGGAACCATAACTCTGATTGGTGCTACAACTGAAAACCCAAGTTTTGAAGTCAATTCTGCATTAATCTCAAGATGTCAAGTTTATACCCTCGAATCATTATCAAAAGAAGAACTTGAAAGAATTTTAGAGCAAGCCATTCAAAATGATTATGAGCTTAAGAAATTGAAGATTGAGGTTAAGGAAAAAGAAGCATTATTCAATTTGAGTGGAGGAGATGCAAGGAAACTTCTCAATCTTTTTGATTTAGTGATTAAAAGTCAAAATCAGGATCACATCCAAATCACAAATGATAAGGTAATCGAGGTTGCTCAAAGGAAAACTGTTCTTTATGATAAAGATGGTGAGATGCATTACGATATCATTTCAGCGTTCATCAAATCTATACGTGGGAGCGACCCAAATGCTGCAGTTTACTATTTGGCCAGAATGATTGAAGGTGGTGAAGATGTAAAGTTTATTGCCCGAAGGCTAGTAATTCTGGCTTCAGAGGATATTGGTAATGCCAATCCGACTGCACTGGTACTTGCGACAAGTGCTTTCAATGCAGTCAATTTAATTGGATATCCTGAATCCCGAATAATTCTTTCTCAATGTGTAACATACCTTGCATGTTCAGCAAAAAGTAATTCAGCCTATGAAGCAATCAATAAAGCACAAGCTGAGGTTAGCCGTTCCGGAGACCTTGCTGTTCCAATGTCTATTAGAAATTCTCCTACTCGTCTAATGAAGGAAAAAGGATATGGTCAGGGGTATAAATATGCTCATGCTTTTCCCGGTAACTTTGCGGAGATGGAATTTTTACCTGAAGAACTTTCAGGAGAGGTTTTTTATGATCCGGGAAAGAATCCAAGAGAGGAAGAACATCGGAAATTTTTGAAGAATAGGTGGAAAGATAAATACAAATATTGATGAAGTTAATCGGTCCATTTTCACAATTGATTACTTTTAGAGACACTCCTTCCAGAGGGTCATTGACTAATGAAAAGCTTGATATAATATTAAATGCCGGGATTTTATTTGAAAATAAAAAGATAGTTCATATTGATTCATTTTTAGAACTAGCAAAAAAGCATAAGAATGCTGAAGTCATTGAGTTAGAAGGAGAATTCGTGGGATTACCAGGAATGATTGATTGTCATACTCATCTTTTATGGGGCGGATCGAGAGCTGGAGATTTTGAGAAAAGGAATTCTGGAGTTTCATATCAACAAATTTTAAAAGAGGGTGGTGGAATCATGGATACTGTGGCCAAAACCAGGGCGGCTTCTGATGAGGAACTAGTTTCAGGCCTAAAGAATAGAGTTAATAGGCACCTCAAAGACGGGATAACAACAATAGAAGTAAAAACAGGATATGGTTTAAATTTTGAACAGGAATTAAGGTTTTTAAGACTAATTAATACGGTAAATGAACTTGTTGATTCCGATTTGATACCAACTTTCCTTGGAGCCCATGTTTGTCCAAAAGAGTTTGATAAAAAAGCATATCTGGATCTTTTGTTAAACGAAGCGATTCCGCAGATTGTTGATAATTCATTGTCCAAAAGGGTTGATATTTTTGTCGAGCCGGAAGCTTTTGATGAGGAGGTTTCGGAATACTACTTGGATAAAATATCGCCCTACGGATTTGCAATTACTGTTCATGGAGGTCAATTCACTCCTGAAGGAGCGGTTTTGGCATTAAAATACAATGCTTTAAGTGTAGATCATCTGGAGAGAATAACAGAAAAAGAAATCGCTTTATTTAAGAATTCAAATACTGTACCTGTAGCTTTACCTGGAGCGTCTCTTGGGTTAGGAGAACCGTTTACACCTGCACGAAAATTACTTGACGTTGGAGCTTCATTGGCAATTGCTACCGATTGGAACCCCGGAAGTGCCCCACAGGGAGATTTAGTATGTCAGGCTTCTATTCTGTCTACTCATCAAAAACTAAGTACTGCAGAGGTATTAGCAGGTATTACTTTTCGCAGTGCGTTGGCTTTAGGTTTACAGGATAGGGGTAGATTGAAAGAAGGGTATTGTGCTGATTTTATATTATTTGAAATAAATGATTACCGTGAGATACTTTACCAGATGGGAAGACTCAAGCCTAAGTTTGTTTATAAAAACGGTGAAATAAAAAACTGATATGTATAAACCGGCCAATCACGATAACTGGAAGGGACGAATCACAAAAGGAGCGAAGCATTTTTTCCAGATTGTAGATACTCTGGATATGACCAATGACATATGGACTCCCAGTAAAGAGATCAATTTTGCCATTTTATCCTTTGCAAGTGATGAAGGAGTCAGAAGAAATAAGGGAAGGGTTGGGGCCAGAAACGGCCCATTTCAGATACAGAGAGAGTTGGCTAAACTAGCTGTTCATTTCGATGAAAAAAAAGTTGGAATAAGTGATGCAGGAACTGTCTTTTGTGCAACGGGAAATCTTGAGGCTGTCGGACTATTGTTTTCTGAAAAAATACTTTCGGTACTTGAAAATGATTATTTCCCAATTGTTTTGGGGGGTGGCCATGAAACAGCATATCCTCATTTTTCGGCATTGAAGAGTTTTTTTAAGGGCAAACAGAAGCTGGGGATTGTAAATATAGATGCTCATCTGGACATGCGGACGTATGAAAATGGACAACATTCAGGAAGTCCATTTAGACAGATACTTGATGATTCATTGGTTGAGGGATTTGATTTTTTGTATTTCCCAATTGGTATTAGAGAAGAATCAAATAATAGTTCCATGATCAGTTTGATGAAAGAGTCGGGTCAGGAATACTTAAGACTCGAAACTATTTATGAAAATGAGAAACTTATTGAAGAGAAGCTTGGGATATTTTTAGATAAACTGGATAAAGTTTATTTAACGATTGATATGGACTGTTTTCCTGCTGCTTATGCTCCTGGAGTAAGTGCATCTGCACCTGATGGTTTACTACCATTTCATGTGAAAAAGATAATTTCTATACTCGCCAAATCCGGCAAACTTGCTAGCATGGATATTGTTGAAGTAAATCCAGGATATGACAGAGATAATATCACCTCCAAGCTTGCCGCAAATCTGATTTACTACACCATTGAAAATCTGACTACAGGTTATTAAGAATGTTTTTTAACCTCTCCCATGATTGATTCCTGGCATCAACGTTGGGTTGATCACCATTTGGATCATCTCCTCTTCTCATAAATGCGTGACCTGCACCATCATAAATTTCATATTTATATGTTTTGTTAAGTTCATTCATGAAATTTTCTGTTTGCTCTATCGCGGCATTCACCCTTGCATCATTTCCCCCATAAAACCCATAAACCGGGACAGATATGTCCTGAAATGGTTCTTTTTCTTTGGGTGCTGTCCCATAAAAAACCAAAGCAGCTTCAATTTCATCTGAGTTGGTAGCAAACCTGAAAGTCTGCGAACCTCCCCAGCAAAAACCCATTACAGCGACTTTTTTATTACTTGCATCTACAGATTTTGCGTATTGGAGAGTATTTATCAGGTCATTCGTTACGTCATCAGCATCTAATTCATAAATGGCTTTCCTGGCATCATCCGAAGTTG
>CAYTFO010000120.1:0-11280 GCA_964437135.1 uncultured Roseivirgaceae bacterium
TCAGGAATGTTTAAACCTGTGCAATTAGCAGCCTGTGAAGCTTTAAGGATTGATAAAAGCTGGTATTCCAAAATTTTAGAGAAATATTCAATGAAAAGGAAGATGGCAGAGAATTTAGCAAAGTGTTTGAATTTGTCTTTTCAGAAAGAACAGCAGGGAATGTTTTTATGGTGCTATCATGGAAAAGGTGTGGATGAGTTTGTTGATAAACTGCTTTATGAAAAGAGTATATTTATTACTCCGGGTAAAATATTTGGACGTAAAGGTGAAGAATATATTCGCATATCTCTAAGCACAGATAAGTCAAAAATTAAAGAAGCAATAAGTAGAGTATCATGAATATTGGAATTCTTGGAGTTGGATTAATGGGTGGTTCATTCAGTCTAGGTATCAAGTCTGGAAAGGATGTAAATATTATAGGTTGGGATCATAATCAGGATAATCTCGGTACAGCTCTTAAAAAAGGCATAATTGACCAAATCTCTGATTCTTTTGAATCCTTTGTTATTGAATCTGATATTATTGTTGTTGCCATACCGGTCAATTCTATTGAAAAAATACTCCCCGGGCTTCTTGATAAAATAGATTCTGATAAAATTGTAATTGACTTTGGTTCCACCAAATTCAGGATCCACGAAAAAATAAAATCACATCCACTCAGGTCCAGGTACATAGGAGCTCACCCAATTGCAGGTACAGAATATAGTGGACCAGAAGCTGCTTTTGAGGCATTATACAAAGGGAAAATTATGATTATTTGTGATCCGGAAGAAATCGATTATGATGCATTGAATACTTTTGAATCTTTTTGTGACTCTTTGGACATGCAAAAAAGATATATGAATAGTAGGGAGCATGATTTTCACCTTGCATACGTTTCTCATTTGAGTCATATAACCTCTTTTGCATTGAGCAATACTGTTTTAGAAAAGGAAAAAGAGAAAAAGAATATTTTAGATCTGGCAGGTTCCGGTTTTGATTCGACTGTTAGATTAGCTAAAAGTGATCCCGAAATGTGGACATCAATTTTTCTTTCAAACAGTGAAAATATACTTTCAGGAATAGATGATTATTTAGCTCAGATTAATGAGATTAGGGATGCGATACTATCAGATAATCCGGGTTTGATTAATGCCTTTCTTACCAATGGCAGGGAGATAAGAAAAATTTTAAAACACTAGTGTCCGACCAAATTAATAAGAAAAATTTTAAAATAAAAAGAGCGATCCGCGCAGCGGATCGCTCTTTTTTTGAATATTTATTTTTTTATAGCGCTTTCGCCAATGTTTCTCCTATATCCGCAGGAGATTTCACAACATGAATTCCACATTCACTCATGATTCTCATTTTCGCTTCAGCCGTATCGTCCTTACCTCCAATTATGGCCCCTGCATGACCCATTCTTTTTCCTTTTGGTGCAGTCTGCCCTGCAATAAAACCTACTACTGGTTTCGGATTCCCCTGTGATTTAATCCATTTAGCTGCATCTGCTTCGTATTGGCCACCTATTTCACCAATCATAACGATAGCTTCAGTTTCAGGATCTGCCATTAGCATTTCAACTGCTTCTTTTGTGGAAGTTCCAATAATTGGATCCCCGCCAATACCTATCGCTGTTGATATCCCTAAACCGGCTTTTACTACCTGATCAGCAGCTTCATAGGTAAGTGTTCCTGATTTTGAAACAATTCCAATTTTACCTTTTTTGAAAATAAAGCCTGGCATGATCCCTACTTTTGCTTCGTCAGGTGTAATAACTCCAGGACAGTTTGGACCTACAAGTATTGCACCCCTGTCTTTCACATAAGGTTTAGCTTTCATCATATCCTGTACAGGAATTCCTTCTGTAATAGTAATTATTACTTTGATACCTGCATCGCCTGCTTCCATGATTGCATCTGCCGCAAATGCAGGTGGAACAAAAATTATAGAGGTATCAGCGCCAGTTTGATCGACAGCCTCTTTTACCGTATTGAAAACTGGCCTGTCAAGATGAGTTTGCCCCCCTTTTCCGGGAGTAACTCCTCCTACAACAGGAGTTCCATATTCGATCATTTGGGATGCGTGAAATGTACCTTCTGACCCAGTAAAACCCTGGACTATTATTTTGGAATCTTTGTTTACTAGAACACTCATGGATTATATGATTATTTGCCCTGCAAAAATATAAGATAATTGGTGCCTGACAATTTATTATGTTATTAAGTGAGGTTTATTTTTGAATTAATCCGAAAGTAAATAATTATCAATAAATTCTCTTACACATCCTTCGCCACCTTTAAGGTTAAGAATGACGTCTGCTTTTTCTTTTACTTTAAGTACAGCGTCTGAAGGACAGGCAGTAAATCCTGCCAGATTGATGATGCTTAGATCATTGATGTCATCTCCAATAAAAGCAACATTTTCCGGAGATATATTTAGCTCATTCATCCATTGAATTAGTATCTTTTCCTTAGGTTCCTGTCCAATATAAACATACTTCATTCCCAGCATATTAGCTCTTTCTGAAACCATTTCAGTGATCATGCTATGGCTAATTATTCCCACTTCAATTCCGGATTTCATTGCTTCTTTAATTCCAATACCATCTCTTGCATTGAATTTTTTGAACTGTTCACCTTTTTCTGTTATATAAACGCCAGCATCGGTCATAGTCCCATCAACATCAAGAATTAGCAGTTTTATTGATCTTTTCATATCATTTTTCTGCCGATAGCATTAGCAATTGGTTGAAGAGTTCCATATAAGTCTTCAAACGTCTGGAAATTCAACTGCTGATCGGCATCTGATTTTGCGACAGAAGGGTCGGGGTGAGTTTCAATCAGCAAACCTTCAACTCCCATTGCTACAGAAGCTCTAGAAAGATCAGGTACACCATACCTATATCCCATTGCATGACTTGGGTCAACAACTATAGGTAGATTGGTATTTTCTTTCAAAAATGATACCCCGCATAAATCCAGGGTAAATCTTGTTTTGGTTTCAAATGTTCGAATACCTCTTTCACAAAGCATAACATTTGGATTTCCGCCTGATAGGATAAACTCTGCAGCCTGTACAAATTCCTGTAAAGTTGTTCCAAAACCTCTTTTCAAAAGAACTGGTTTTTGAGTCTGCCCACACCTCTTAAGGATTGAATGGTCATACATAGCTTTAGCCCCAATCTGAATTATGTCTGCATTCTCAATTACAAGATCTACGTGAGAAGAGTCTTTTACTTCAGTAATAATATTGAGTCCGTATTCTTCTCTTATTTTGACCAACATTTTTAATCCTTCTTCTCCTAGACCCTGAAAAGTGTATGGAGAAGTTCTGGGTTTGAAGCATCCTGCTCTGAGTGTGGTTATGTTATACTTTTTTAAAAGTTCGGCTACACTTGTTATTTGCTCCCATGATTCTACAGAACAGGGACCTGTTATCATTAAAGTATTGTTGGAACTTCCACCAATTTCAACATCACCGATTTTTATCAATCGCTTGGAATCTCTATATGTGGTACTGGCGAGTTGAATGTCAGTATCCATTGTGAAGTACTCTTCAGCAGCATTCTCAAGACTTGATGGTAGTGTTTTGGTTTTTGAGCTTGTAACCAACACATAATGGCTGTTTTCTCTGAAAATAGTCGCTTTTTCCTCTGAAGCGAGCTGTTTTGCTTTATCTTCTGAAAGATTAGATTTTAGGTGAATGATCATGATTCACTTCTTATTAAGTTTATGAATGTTAATGCTCCCGCTAATTGATTATCATTTCCAACTACAGGAAGAAAATTTATTAAGAAAGACTTTGATCTTATAAGATGTAACAAGTCTGAAATTGTAGATGTTTCAGAAATAGTAACTGGCTTTGTATTGACGATATCTTCTTTGCGTATTTTATTAAAGTCATCAAGATTTTTAAGAAATCCTTTTCTCATATCTGCATTACTAACCAGTCCATGCAATGTACCATCTTCATTTTTTAGAATTGTAAATCCCAAATTAAAATCCTCTATTGCTGTAAATATTTCTCTTACGGATGCGGAAGCATCAATGACTGGTGCGGTATCAAGATCCATCATGAAATCTTTGACATGATAATCAGAATGAATGACAGAAGATCTTAAGTGCATTAATGCAGTGCCGATTGATTTATGATTTACCAAATAAGAACCTGATACCACAGATCGGACACCTAAAAGTCTTAAAATAAATCCTGTTTCATCATTTACACCACCATCTACATGTATTCCCTTGCCTGGAAATAAATTTCTGAATTTCCTGATCTTAATAAAATTATCTTTTCTAAATTTTCCTCCACTCTGGCCAGGAGTTGTGGTCATAATTAATATATACGAGCAAATGTCTTTGTATTCCTTAAATACTTCTACCGGTGTATCAGATGTAATAGCAAGGCCATATTCAGTTCCTTTCAGCTGAGGAAACTCTGTGAATGATTTTAAGTTTTCGTATTGGAAGGTTACATACTCAACCTTACACTCTTCAATCAGCTTAAAATATTTTTCCGGAGTATCTGAAATGATATGCAGATCTATGGGGGTTTCACTGAGTCCCCTTATTTGTTTTATATCTTCAAAAACTGAAGGATCATCATTGCAATCAATATGAAAATAATCAATGTGGCATTCGTCAAGCTCTCTAACCAGATTTTCAAAGTCACGATCTTTACTTGAATATAGAGAAGCAGATATTTTCATACTTTTTTTGGAGCTCAAAGATAAAAGAAAAGAGCATTGTTCAACTTTTATTGAAAAAACTTAAAAAAATCTATCATTAAATTTCAACCGCACAATATTCTGTGCATTATTGGACATATGATTTATTATTTTACAAATACAATCGATTTCATTAAGAATTTTCGTCGCTGGCATAATATTTGTTACTAAATATCTGAAGCATTTTTTTCGATTCAAATTGCTGAAAGTTGTGTTTTATCGTGTTGTATTAACGTTTGTTAACTTTCTGACAAGAAACCTTTCGTAAATGTAATCGTATATAAAAATGTCTTCAATCCTCTTCATATCATATTGGTTTAGTAAGGGAATTCAATTTGAATTCCCTTCTTTTTTTTATCTTAAGCCAATCAAAATTCATCGATGATAAGATTACATAATTATTTATCTGAAAAAACAGATAATATCAAATTGATTCTATTTAGAATAGGATTCGGTGTACTTATTATTTTTCATTGTTTTAGTGAGATATTTATTGGAAAAGTAAAAAGAACTTTCATTGATCCGGAGTTTACTTTTTCATTCATTGGACTTGAATGGCTGCAGCCTTTGGCGGGCTGGGGGATGTATTTCTATTTTGCTTTAATGGGAATTCTGGGGCTTTTTATTGCACTTGGGTATTATTATCGAATTGCAGGTTTCTTGTTTTTCCTGATGTGGAGCGCTTCCTATCTAATGCAAAAGACGGCTTACAATAATCATTATTACCTAATGATATTATTAGCAGCTTTTATTGTCATAGCGCCAGCTCATAAGGACTATTCTTTGGATGTTAGATTTGGCAGGGTTAAACAGGAGAAGACATCATATAGGATCTATCATTTATTCATACTTGTTGAAGTTTTTATAGTTTACCTCATTGCAAGTACAAATAAAATGCATTGGGATTGGGTGATGGCTAAACCAATCTCAATATGGTTTTCAGCCAAGAAAGATTATTTTTTGATTGGTGGTCTTCTGCAGGAGGATTGGTTTCAGAAATTTATTGCCTGGGGAGGCATAGCTTATGATGGACTTATTGGGTCTTTACTTGTTTTTCCTCCAACCAGGATAATCGGATTCATCGCATCCATTTTTTTTAATCTATTCAACTCTTTTGTATTCAAAATTGGAATTTTTCCTTATTTGATGATCCTTTTCTCTGTGATGTATTTCCCTTTTGAGACGATTAGAAGGAAGGTTTTTTTTAATAAGGATAGAATCCAATCAATCAAAAGCAACTTCAATATTTTCTGGACTTATTTTTTCATCCTAATTTTTATTTTTCAAATATACTTATCGATAAGACACCATTTTTACAAAGGAGATGTACACTGGACTGAAGAAGGACATAGATTGGCCTGGCAAATGATGTTGAGATCGAAATCAGGAACAGTGAAATTTCGAGTTATAGACAAAGAAACAGGTGAATTGAAAGTAATTTTACCCAGAAACCATATGACTGCAAAGCAGTATCGAAGGATGGCGGGGTCACCAGACATGATATGGCAATTTGCACAACGTCTCGCTAAAGAAAATCGTGAAGAAGGCAAAGAAGTTGAAATATATGCTGTGAGTTATTGTAGTTTAAATGGAGGTCCCAGAAGGGCACTCATTGACCCAGAAGTAAACCTTGCAAATGTAAAATGGGATTATTTTAAGCACTCAGACTGGATATTGACATATGAAGATTGATTTAAGAAGTGACACTGTAACAAAACCGACTCCAGGTATGCTGGAAGCAATGATGAAAGCCGAAGTCGGTGATGATGTTTTTGATTCAGACCCAACAGTAAATGCATTTCAGGAAAGGATAGCGGAAATGTTTGGCATGGAAGCAGCTCTTTATTGCCCCTCAGGTACAATGACCAACCAGATTGCAATGCGGATCCTTACTCAACCACAGGACGAAGTCATCTGTGATAGATATTCACATGTTTATTTATATGAAGGAGGAGGAATGATGTACAATTCCATGCTTTCTCCAAACCTACTGGTAGGTGACAGGGGTCGAATCAATGCACAGATGGTTGCAGATTCCATTAAACCAGATGATATTCATGCACCGGTTTCCAAACTGGTAAGTGTGGAAAATACTATGAATAAGGGCGGGGGAGCAGTTTATGATTTGGATGAATTGAAAAAAATAAAGAAAGTTTGTGATGAGAACAATCTTTATTTCCATCTTGATGGAGCACGTTTGTTTAATGCATTAGTCGAAATAAATCAGGATCCCAAAGAATACGGAAAATTATTCGATACTATTTCAATTTGTTTTAGCAAAGGATTGGGTGCGCCAGTTGGATCGGTTCTCTTGTCTTCAAAAGAACACAATAAAAAAGCAAAAAGAGTAAGAAAGGTATTTGGAGGTGGAATGAGACAGGCAGGAATTTTAGCTGCTGCCTGCAATTATGCACTTGATCACCATATTGATCGGCTTAAAGAGGATCATGAAAGAGCCAGAGTTATTGGGAAGGTTTGTGGTGAATTATCTTATGTGAAACAAGTTTATCCGGTTGATACCAATATTGTAATAGTCGAGCTTGAAGAGGATAAATCAGAACGTTGGTTTCTTGAAAAACTTTCAGAGAAAGGTATTATGGCAGTTCCTTTTGGTAAAAATCTGGTTCGGTTTGTTACTCATCTTGATTTTTCGGATGATCATCTTCAAAGATTTGAAGAAATTATTCAAAGCTTTAAGTGAGAAAAATATTTTTAAGATCGCATTGATTTTGGTCTGTAATTGACCATATAGATACCGCTAAAAATGAATATTGCTGAGATAGCATGTTTTCCGGTTAATAATTCATCAAAAAACAATACTGCTACCAAACTGGCCAGCAGGGGTTGTAAATAAATATAGATACCCACAAGAGAAGGATTTACTTTTTTCATTGACCACGCATTTATGAAATAGGCGATAATAGTTACACCTACAATCACGTAAAAAAAGCTATACCAGGCCTGATCTGTAAAGCTTGAAAAATCTGTATTAATTGCATCTGAACCTCCAACAGGTAATGCAATGAAAAAACCAATCAAAAAAATCCATTTTGTTACGGTTTTTGTGCTGTATTTTCCCATTAAAGGTTTTACTAAAACAAGATACATTCCATAGCTTAAAGCATTCAAAAGGACAAGAATATCACCCAGCCAGTTTCCAACCTGAACTGAATCATCAAACTTATATACAATCAGTAAAGCACCTAGTAACGAAAGTATTAAACCGGTGAATTTTAAACCGGAAATTTTCTCATGAAGCAATATCGCAGAAAAGATGAATACAAAAATTGGTGTCAAAGTCATGATAATACTGGCATTGACTGCTGTTGTGAGACTAATTCCTTTGAAAAATAAAAGTTGATTTGCAGCAACCCCTGTCAGGGCGCATAAGAAAAATCTATTTCCATCTTTTTTCCAGTTTACTTTTTCTTTTTTATCAAAGCTGATCAGCCAGAATAGAACCCCCGCCAGCAGAATTCGATAAACAATCATCCCAAATGGCGCAATGAATTCCGGTGTTACAATTTTTGCAATACTGTAGTTCGCACCATAAAGTATGGCTACAAATAGTAATCCGCCATGAATAATTAGATTGCTGTTTTTATTCACTCGGTAAATCTAGTAGTATTGCGAGGTAATGACCTTATTAAAAATAGATCAATGAAAAAATATTTAGGTTTTATAATAATCTCTGTCGTTATACTTCAGGGTTGTAATTCTTCGTTGGAAAAAGAAAATGAAGAGTTAAAAAGACAAATATCGATACTTCAAAAAGAAAACAGAGAATTAACAAGAATGGCTGAAGAATAGGCAGCAGAGGCTAGAAGGGCTATGATCAGAGGGACCGTAGCGCATCAAAAAGCAGAAAAACTGCTAAAGTCATGCGAAGAAAACATGAAGAAAAAGTGAGATTAGATATATTCGCGAAAAACAGAGAAACAATATGAAAAAGTTATTCACATTATTATGCGTAATTGCAATGGCAACTTCCACATTTGGACAGGGAGTTGATATTGGAATAAAAGGAGGATTGAACTTTCCTTCTCTTGACGGATTTTCTATTCCTGATGGAGCGGATTTAAATGCAGATTCCAGATCCGGATATCATGCTGGTGCATTTGTAAGACTAAAAATTCCTGTAGTATCTATTCAGGGTGAAGTATTATACTCATTTCAGAAATTTGAATATTCATTTGATGCACCATTATTGGATCAGGTTAATTCAACACAAAGAATCAATTATCTAACTGTTCCAATCATTGCAAGAATAAAGCCTATTCCACTTGTTAATTTACAAGTAGGACCTCAGTTTGGGTTTTTACTTTCTTCCGTTCAGGAGCTTGAAATTGATGGTGAAATTGAAGAAGGAGATATTGATGAATTTGTAAAAGGTTCAGATATAGGTTTAAACCTGGGAGCTGGAATTGACCTCCCTTTTGGATTGGATATTCATGCCAGGTATATTATTGGACTTACAGATGTCAATGATTCTGACCAGGCTGAAGAAGCCAAAAATTCGATGTTCCAGGTATCAGTAGGCTATGCCTTATTCAGGCTGGGTAAAAAATAAAGTCTAAAAGAAAGCCATCCGTTTCAGATGGCTTTTCTTTTTAATCTTTCCTGAACTTTTTCGCTCGTAAGTTCACGCCAGGCATCACTCCCAATCCAACGTTGCGTATTATCAGCAGAAGATTTTAATTTTTCAGAAAGAGTAACAGCCTTTGCATTCAGGTATAAATTTCTTTTTCCTAGTTGCCTGATCAGCCAGTTTACCGCTTTTTTCACAAAGTTCCTTTCATCGATTGAGTATGATTCAGCTATCTTAAGAAAGCTTTCAATATATTGATTGGAAGCTTTTTTATTATGGATGGTGATAGCTATCAACATGACTAATCCTGTTCTTCTCACAAATTCTTCTTCTCGATTACACCATTCAAGAGCTATTTCACAACCATTTTCCATTTTTGCAAATAGTCCAGCAGCATTGTCTACCAGGTCCCAACTATAAAAAGTATTTACCCAGTTTTCGGCATCATTTATTGATAAACTCTCTGGATCAGCGATCAATGGGGCAAGCATTTTTATTTCATGAATCGGATGAAATGCACATTTAAGTGCCAGATCATGGTTCTTTCCGATATGTTTAGCCAACTTTTTGATTTCAGGGTTCCTGATCCCCAGTGCATTTTCTGTTTTGATTCCAAATCTTGAATATTTCTGAGCAAAATCCAGATTGGAAATTTTTGTAAAATAATTTTCTATTTCAGGAATTGTCATTGATAATAGGCACCAAAAAGTATCATCATTTCATCGGTACTTCTCAATCCAAAAGTGATATCCCGGTCTTCATCATTGTTATAGGTGACTTCGAGTCGAACTCCTTCACCAGATTTGAACAGTATTGGTTCTTTAGGAGTATAAATAGGAGGGTGTTCCCAGTCATAAGAAACATATAATAATTCACCATCGTTTGCACCACCAAATTTCAAAACCCTAAACTCAGCCATGTGCCGGTGAGCATGTGAAAATAGCTGGATAATATTGATATCCTCGTCAAATATGTAAGTTTTTCTAATGGTTGTAACTTCACCAGCAGGAAGAAATATATCCTGATTATTTAGATTTAGGACTTCCGCTACATGAGTGACCTCCTCAGGTTCTATTGTATGAACATTTGCATAGACCTCTCCCTCAATCACTTCATCACTTCCATTTGCATAATGACTATTGAGATCAAACCCTGTATTTGCCGAGATTCTGAGTGCCACACCCTGTGGAAAGGAATAATCAAGGACTGGCCATTGAGTACCAGAAATAAACTGATGGTACTGCATATAAAACAAAGTGGTAGGTTCATAACTCCCAACCTCATTATATAGATCTCTTATTACTCCTTCTTTTGGAAGTAAACTGGAATTAAAATTATCATCAAAATTGTAGAGTATGAAATGATGACTTCCAGGCCTCATGGTTATTTCAATCCTGTTAACAAAAATATCCGATTCATTATTGAGTTTTTGATAGACAAACAATTCTCTATCATCATTTGGCTTAACATCGAAAGGTCCAATATGAAATTGATAGCCGCTTTCCGGAGTTTCTAGCTTCGTAAATGGACGCCTTTCATATTTGTCAGTGTTTTCGAGTACGGATATATCTACAACTTCTCCTTCCCGGGGTGCCCCAGCTTTGATCCATTCTTCAATCATTTCAAGTTGACCCATTGTCAAAAAATCACCTCCAAGAGGCATTATTGATCCATATTCGGGGTGATCATTGTAAAAATGTTCTTCATTTGGTGCATTGATTTTTTCCCATAGAAAGCTCTTGTATAAGCTTTCAAGACCATCTGTTCCTACTAAAACTAAACCATCATTAGCAGCAGCCTCGTTTTTAGGTTCTCTGTTTATAAGTTGATTGTAAGAGATATCACTGGTCAGGATAAGATCCGATTCTGATGCAAAAGGGTTTCCGGAAGAATGACAACTAATGCATGATTTATCCAATATTTCACCCTCGCACCCATGCGGCGCGAGTTTGATGGTGGGCGGCGCGCCTCGCCAGTCGGC
>CAYTFO010000121.1:0-10922 GCA_964437135.1 uncultured Roseivirgaceae bacterium
GGGTTTGGTATGCATTATTGACCGGGCTTTCTATCGCTGCGGTGCTTCACATTTATAGGTTCAATGCTAAATTGAAAAAAATATCATTTTAATTTCAACTGCATTTGATCATAGCGTGTCTTTAATGAAAAAAAAGATATGAGATTTCTTTTAGGACTATTTTTGATTACACTTATGAACAGGTGCTCAAATGAAATTAATATCAACCCTGATACTAGGTTGGAGTACGGCACAAGCTTTGGAATGTGTGTGGGCTATTGTGTAAAAACGATGGAGATTTCGGACTCTAAAATAGTATATACAGCAACAAGCAGAATTGAAACAGATGAAGACAGGGTCTTTGAAGAAAATATTACTAGGGAAGAGTTTGAGAGAATATTGAATAGCTTAAACCTTGATGAGTTTCGTAGTCTCCCTGATATTATTGGATGCCCGGATTGTGCAGATGGAGGAGCAGAGTTTATTACTTTAAATTATGAAGGAGAGGAAAAGACTGTCACTTTTGAATATGGTGATGATTTGGAAAAGCAAAATGATGTGCTCCGTATCCTAAGAAAAAAGTTTAAGGAATTAAATGAAAATGTATTTCCAATAGATTAGTACGTAACTTTAAAGACCTGCGTACTATCTCCAATTTTCGTATAAATTGAGTCAGCTAGTATTTCTTCGTTTTCGATAACTCCCTCACTAGTTACTCCCGGATTATTCTGAAATTCAATATTTTCAATCCAGTTAAAATTTATGTTATTTTTTGTAGCAGCAAGGAGATTAAAACGCTTGCTTCTATCTTCTATATCCGGATCTGGATTTTTCCAGCTAAACAATTCTACCTCAAAGTTGATAACTTTTTCTCTTTTGCCTTTAAAGAGCAGGAGCGGGTACATTATCCGTTTTGACCACCAATACTCATTGTGTTCAGCATTTTTCACTTCATAATACCATAAATTCTTACCATACCTGGAAGATTCGTTTAAAGCAATTGCAAGTTTCCTTGTTTTCTCGTCGTATTCTTCAGAACCCTGGTCTATCCATATTTTTATTCCAGATAGGTCTTTCGAATTCATGTCATCAATAATAACTCCATTACCAACCCAGGTGGAAGGAGAAATTGCACCTATAAAACTAAATTCCTCCTGATTTTCTACTCCGATCCAAAAAGCATTGATGGCACCTAAAGAGGACCCCATAATTGCAACATCTTTCCGGTCCGGGCTTGAAGAATAACGAGATTCAATTTGTGGCTTTATTTCATTTAGAACTAAATTGGAATAAAAATCAACTTTAGTTGAATCCCATTTTTCAAGATTGAGCCATTCCAGCAATCTTGGATCAAAATATGGAAGATACTCCTCTGTTCTGGACGGTGAATTATAAATCCCCACTACAATCAAAGGTTCAATATAGTCATTAGCGATAAGACTGTCTAAAACCTCATCAATATGCCATTCGCCGGCAAATGAAGTACTGTCTAAAAATAAATTCTGACCATCATTAAAGAATATTACCGGGTAAACTGATTCCAAATTATGTCCCGGAGGTAAATAGATTTGTAAAGGACGATCAGCAATTGTATCAAAAACTATCTTACTGTTAGCTTTTTCTTTAATTGGCTTATTTACATCACAACTAAAAAATAACAGTACCGGGAAAAATAAAAATATTGAAGCTCTCACTCACTTAATTTTTCATGTAGCCAAATAAAGCCAATCAAGACTAAAAATGAAATAAAGAAGATCCATTCAGGTAATTGTTTTTTGTAGGTCGACGCTGCATAATTATTAGAAGGGATGAAATGATAGATAGTTTGAATAGAGTCAATTTTATTTTGAATACCAGTCCAATCCTCTTTATCGTAAATGAAAGGTGAATGTTCTCTTTTTCCTTGCCAGCCTGTAGATTGAGGCCAGGATTTTAATGTTACAAAATCTGGTAAAAGGGTTTGTTCATACTTAATCCACAAAGAGTCATAACCGGATTCAAAAAGTGCTTCAGCGCTTTCATATTGATCCATTTCATTGAAGCGCCAATTTATAAAATCAGAGTAGTAGTATTTATCCTCAATATTTTTGAGTGTCAGAGGTTGAAGTAGTTTTTTCCAAACAGTTGAGTATAGTTTTGATTCCCCATTTAATATAAGTGGATAGGTTTTTACAATATTTGATACCCCAATCTTTCCCAGACCCAATGAAAAATGACTACCTAATTTCAAATCATTAAAATAAACTTCGGATGCTTTTTCTATCTGAATATCCTGAAAGGGTATGAGATAACTATCGTTAGCACCTTTTAACAAATTTTCTGTCACTTTTCCAGGATTAGCAACCTTTAATCCATTATATATTAGTTCCTTACTTATATCGGTAAAAAATAATCCTATTTTCCCATTTTCGATGTAGGAAAAAATAAGCTTTCGGGTATTATTGCTCCAGCTATCAAAAGACTTTTGATCAGTAACAAGTAGATCAATTTGTTCAAGTAACTCTTCATTGATTACGGAAAGATTCATTTCCGGCAGATTAATGAACTCTGTATGAAAAATATCTGCACTTAGTTGCTGTCTCATAGCGATTTGAGAACCTTTCTCTGATAAAAAATCTAACAAATACCTTAATTCAAATGAAGGATTTTGAGTTAGGACCATGCATGAGAGTGCTTTGGAATCTTTCACGTAAAAGGCTAGTTTTTCCTTAAAAATTGTATCTTGATCTTTTATCCCATGGAGATTAAACAAATATTGTCCGGGATCGTCAAGCGTTAAGAAGAAGCTGAAATCTAGTTCTCCTACGATATCTTTTTTCTGTTTTATTTCTTCTGATTCAAGAAATAGCTGCAGAGTATCCTTTAGGTTCAAACTACCTGATATATTAATCTCATTTTCAGTATAAAGATTATATGCGTTAATTGCCTGAATATGTTGAGATGGATTTAAAGGTATAAACTCAATGGGTATTCTCACTTTCTGCAATTGTTTACTTTTCAACCCATTACCAACTACAATTAGTTTTACGGGTTTAATGGACTCATTAATTGCATTAAGCTCATCCAGGTTTTCTATAATTGTCAGATTATTGGTATTCAAAGAATCAGGAATCTCAACGTTTGTTCCATTTACGAATAGGAATGTTTGTTTCTTTTTATTTACAATCAATCCAGGTGGGAATAACAGAAAATACAGAGAGATCAATGATAGAAATATTGCTATAGACCGTAAAATGAGTCTTTTTCCTCCTTTTTTCCACTCAAAAAAGATTAGCAGACCAAATAGCAATAATAAGAGTATTATAACAGCGGCCTTAATCATCCTGAATTTTTTCTAGTAGGTTATTTTGAAAAAGTTCGCCGAGTTCAGTGGATTTCGAATCAATTGTATTTATTGTCTGTAAGTCGTCCTGGGGTATTTTTCTGAGTGCTGAAATAATGTACAATATCTCAGGTAAGTGTTCAGCATTTATAGTGTCAGAATTTCTTAATTGATTTAGAGAATTAAGTAGTTGGAAATATTTTCCGGGGTAATCAATTTCCAGAGACGCTATTTCATTTCCTGCTTCTGAAATCTGATTTTTAAAAAATATTTTTTTTCCAATTTTCAGACTAATTGAACTCAATGTATCTAGCAATGCCTTAGATGCGGGATAGTTATAGTTTCTTTTAGATGAATTAATAAACGATTCTTTATAAACATCCTCCGGATTTTTTTCCATCCTAACCTCTTCCTCATTAATCGATGGAGGTTCAAAGCCTATACGTTTTACATATACACGTGCGTGATTTCTTATCTCTTTGATCAGTTTTAAAGCTTTATACTGATAAGGTAGGGATTGCTCAGGGTCAAATAAACGCAAATACAATTCAGCGTCCCACATTTCATTTAAAGCAGCTTTCAGTTTGGATTTTAAGGATTGATTGTAAAAAGTTGCAGTTTCTTCATCTTCATGAGAGTGAATAAATTTCTCTAATGGATCTTCCTCTCCACTGTCTTCATCATCCCCATGATCGTGATCATGGTCGTGACCTTCATGTTGATAGGTCCCTTTGTCCAGGTTTTGTCCTTCTTCATTTTCATGGTCGTGATTATGTCCGTAATCTGAAAGCACATTTTTACCATCAGTGGCTGGTAAATCAGGTTCTTCATTATTTATTTCCAATCCACTATCCTCTTCTTCTCCTACAAACTGACCATATTTCAATCTCAATTGCTTTTGGTCAAAACCAAGTTCATTGCTCCTTTTATTAAATTCTTGTTTGGATATGCTTGCCCTTTCTTCCAGAAGTTTTTTTGAATCTATGATAATCTGCAATTGACTTCTAAAGTATTCAGGCATGAGGTCAACGCCCAGATTTCCCTGAAGTGAAAATTCGACGTTTGCTGTATCTTCGATAATGTAGAAAAAACTTTCAGTTCTGCTACTTTGATACTCAGAAGATTTATTATCCAACGCTTCAAGATAAAAATACAGTTCATTGCCGGGTTCCAGCTGAAAGCTTTTAACATCCAATTCATAGTTCATTCGAAATGTATTGCCTTGAATATTGTCACTAATTGATATTTTCTGTTCACGAAACTTTATGGATTCCCCGGAACCTTTAGCGATTGTAGCTATAAAATATGCATCTGTTATCCCAAAATCATCAGTAACATTGATTTGTAGTTTTGGGTTAAATACATCTGTGTAGGAGATTTTCGTGAATTGATCAATACCGGAAACAACAATCTTAGGGGGTTGATCTTTTATCACTTCTAGTTTAAAAAGATCAGATTGAAAATTTATTCCTTCGTGATCTGTATAGTTGACAAAGAAAAAATCACTACTTGTAACTTTGAAATTACTGTTGGGGGTTATTTTCTTACCATCAGAAAACTCCAGCCAGTACTCAGCTGGCTCTCTGTTGAATTCAGCTTTCCATGTGATTGTTGAATTCTCTATTGCAGAGATCTGTTCATTTTTTGAATAGAAGCTTTTTAATCCTGTGTAAGAAGGAGGAGTGATTTTAATGCTAAATTTTTTTAGAATTAGTGTATCACTATTTTCAGCAACTAATGGAGTGTTATTTTTTTGAATATCAGTTGAAATCAGATTTGGTTTTTCCCTTTCGAATGTCTGAATGAAAATTAGAAGAGACGCAATAATCAAAGAGATAAATGAAATATTTATACCTTCTTTTAAAGGCAAAGGAAATTTCATTTCAGATTTAACCTGATTGAGCCTTGAAACAATTTTCTGTTGTTGAAGAACTTCCAGTGAATTTGATGGTGTCTGAATGAGAAGCCCCGTGCTATATTCTAAATCTCTAATTTGATGATCTAGAATTTTGACAGTTTCGTTAGTTGTTGGAATTTTTCTCCTGGTAAAGCTGTAAAAAATGATTAAAATAACAGGAAAGCTAACTACTAGCCACTCAAAGCCCGGGAAATTCAAAATATAACCCGGAAAAACTATCATCAAGCTTGAAAATAAGCTAACGAAAACTAAAAGAGACCCAAATCTGAGTTTCCAGCTATTTGTAATTCTGTCGATATTTATGTTTCCAGTCTTCATTTTCGTTTAAAGACAATATATCGTTCCAGGAATAAAAGGAAAATACCTAAGAACCAAAACCAATTGGAAATGGACGATTCCGTATAGTGATATTTAGTTTCTTTTGAATTCCTGTTAGCTGATATTTTTTCAATAGGATATGATAATTCATTTATCAATTCAGATGAAAATAGATTGAGAACTTTGTTAGCAAAAAGCTCAGCAAAGTTTAGTCTTATTGCTTCTTCATATGAAGTATTAGGCTTTAAATGAACGATTTTTCGATTGAAAACCCTCAAAAGTTCTCCCCCAGTATAACCTGTCGTAACAAAGTAAGTATCTGATGTTGGAATTTTATTATCAAGATCAATTACTAAATCACATCCATTTGGATTGTTTTGAAAAGTAAATTCAAGAGGACTTACTTCATCCATGCTTTTGAGTGTTGCTGAGATTATTTTGTGTAAATCAGAATCACCACTGCTTTCATCGAAATATACTTTCATCGAAATGGTCTGATTTCCTTCTTCAAAATCAAATAATGTCAGGTTTTTGTTTTGATTTGTTTTTACAGAATAGTCATTATCTGCAATTTGAATTTTTTGCTCTCGAGATTTATTTAAAGTTAGATTTATTACTTCATCAACCTTGAGTTTGCCATCAAAATCTTGGGAAAGGTTTTTCAAAAGCAAAGGAGATATTAGGATAACTTTTCTGTGAGAGAAGGTTAAAGAGTTTATTTCAGGCCAAAATAGTTTTTCATTAAAAATTGTATCTTCAACCTGATTCAAATTCCTTGTCAGCCATCTCACTTCAGAGTTTTCATTAATGGTGTCTATTGTATTATTTGGTTCAAAATGCCCTAAATAATCAGTATCAAGAATGTATAAAGTAGTAGAATCATTGGAGTTCTTCAAAAAGGGCTTTGTCAGAAATAAAACAAAACAAATAGTTAAAGCGGATCTTATTATTAACAGCCAAATATCATTTAGCTGAAATGATTTTAATGTTCTTGTTTTTGAAATTTCAAGGAACTTTAAGCTGCCAAATTTGATATTCTTTTTGGTTTTCTTACTAAGCAGATGAATAACAATTGGTACGGTTAATCCAATCAATGCGATGAACGATGCTATGGTACCAAACCCAATCATAGTAATTGTTTCCTAGAGTTGATAAATACTGAAATTATATCTGAAATAGAATGTGAAAAGTCAATCTCGTGGTAATCAATCGATTTAGCCAGCAGGTTTGTTTTTATTTCACTTTTCCAACTACTTATTTTTTCAGTATAAACTGACTTCAGATTTGATGGCATTACATCAATCTTATTTTCAGACTCAAGGTCTTCAAAGGTGTAGGCACCATTTAGATCAAGTGATTTTTCAATGTTTCCAAGTAAATGAAAAACAATCACTTCGTTTTTAGGAGAGGATAAGCTTTCAATAAAATTCATCCATTGTTCGGATTCATCATAAAGATCACTAAAGATTATAATCAGTTCTCTTTTCCTCTTTTTGGTCATTAAAGGCTCGATAAACTGTTGGGTTGTGTTGAGTCCACCTAGGTAATGAAGTATTCTTTGCCAATGTCTGGGTCCTTCTCCTGGCGATATACCGGGGCTGCCTGAAATCGATGTTCTATCACCATTTTTATTTGCTATGTAGCACAACAATGCACAAAGAATTTTTGCAGTATTGAATTTTGAAACTTTTTCTTCTTTATACAGCATAGAAGCAGAGTTGTCGATGATAAAAGTGACCTCTACATCAGTTTCAATTTCAGATTGTTTAATATAAAATTTTCCCGATCTGGCATACATTTTCCAGTCTAGTTGTCGAAGGTCATCACCCTGACTGTAGGGTCGGTATTGATTGAATTCCATACCTGAACCTATTTTTTTACTCAATCTTTTCCCGTGATAATTACCTTCTGCAAGCAATCTTATCAGTATATCAAAATCCTGAATTGTATCAAGTAAATGAGGTGATATGTCTAGAATCTTATTCAAATCATCTTTTTTACCAGTTCATCAATAATCGAGTCTGTATTGATCTTTTCTGTTTCAGCTTTGAAATTCAGCAACATTCTATGACGCATTGCAGGGTGAATGACATTCTTGATGTCTTCAGGTGTAACTGCGTATCTGCCTTTAATCAAAGAATGTGCCTTTGCTGACATTATAATTGCCTGTCCGGCTCGGGGTCCCGCTCCGTAATCAACATACTCTTTAATGATCTTTTCATTAGTAAGTGCAGGTCTCGTTGATCTTACCAATAAGTTGATTTTTTTTATTAACTCATCTGAGATATATACTTCTCTGGTGAAATTTTGGAGTTCAAGAATTTCATCTCCAGTTAAAATTGGCTTTGGTTTTTCCAGTTGTTTTCCGGTTGTTAATTTCAGGATTTGCTCTTCCTCAGATTCTGACGGATAATCGATCAGTACGTACAATAGAAACCTGTCAACCTGAGCTTCCGGTAAAGGAAATGTTCCTGATTGTTCCAAGGGGTTTTGAGTAGCCAATAAAAAGAATGGCTGGTCCAGGTTATAATCCTGTCCACCATAAGTAACCTTATATTCTTGCATAACCTCCAAAAGCGCAGCCTGAGTCTTAGGAGGTGTTCTGTTTATTTCATCTGCCAGTAAGATGTTGGTAAAAACAGGTCCTTTATTAAACCTGAAACTTTTATGTCCATGCGAATCTTCCTCGATTACTTCGGTACCTAGAATATCTGTTGGCATTAAATCCGGGGTAAACTGGATTCTATTAAAATCCAGGTTTAATGATTTCGCCAGATTTTTTATCATTAGAGTTTTTGCAAGGCCAGGTAATCCTTCAATAAGGATATGACCTTTGGCCAGTAATCCGGTAAGTAGCTGATCAATCACTTCATCCTGACCTATGATGGTCTTATGTATTTCTATTTTTAGTGCTGACAGCTTATTTATTAATGCTGAAACTTTTTCTTCCAGCTCGTTCGTTGCTACATTCATATTTTTAAGCAGTTAATGCATATACAATCAAATTGACTGCAAATCGTGTATTATCAATCTTATACCATCTTTTATTTCGATAATCATAGTCCCATTCACAACCATAATCTTTGTTGGAATATAGAACACCGATTCTGTCTTTAACCTGAATAGCTTTCAAATAATCATGAACCAGGTCATCTCCCCAACCGTTTAATTCCTGGGAAGTGGTAGGTGGACCGTCATCAAAATGGAAAAATGATTTATAAATTTTGTGGTCATTAGGTATTTTTTGAAGTTCATTTTTTCCGAATAGAACTTCCATCTGATTTTCAAATGATTTTGCAAATAATCCTTCTATGTCATGGTTGCAATCATCAACAAATACGAATCCCCCATTTTCGACATATTTTTTAAAATTATCTGCTTCCTCCCTGGTAAACTGTACCAGCTTATGGCCTGATAAATAACAAAATGGAGAACTGAATATCTCATCACTTGAAAGTGGTATAACACGTTCTACTGTATCAACTTCTATGGTTGTGTATTGCACCAATGAGTGAAGAATATTGGATGGCATTCTTTGATCCACATACCAATCTCCTGATTCGTATTGTAACCTGGTGAAGAAGAAAGAATTCGAAGTTTCCATCACAATCTTGAACTGTAATTTTCCTATACTGGTTGGGATTTGGTAGTTGATTTATTTAAGCGGTCGGTAAAGCAGAGTTTTTTACACAACTCGCAAAAAAAAAGCTGACCTCTGGCCAGCTTTTATTGTGTTAAAATTTATTTACACAGCATCAGAGAGGCTTGTAAATGTGAAATCTCTAACCTTCATATATGGAATAAGGTTCCCGTCAATTCTAACTTGCTGACCCAATTCTTCAAGATTATTAAGCATAATAATCGGGCTTTCATTGAATCTGAAATTTTTAACAGGATGCTTGATTTTTCCATTTTCAATAAAGAATGTCCCATCTCTGGTGAGACCTGTGTAAAGCAATGTCTGTGGATCTACTGTTCGTATATACCAAAGTCGTGTAACCAATACACCTCTTTTCGTGTCTTTTATCAAATCTTCAAGCGAGGCATCTCCACCTTCCATAATTCCGTTGGATGGAGAAGGTACAGCTTCAACTCCTTTTTGATCTGCCCAGTATCGTGAATAGAACAGATTTTTAACTACACCATTTTCCAGCCAGCTCATTTTTTTATTTGCTCTTCCATCTCCATTCCAGGGAGCAGCAGGTACCAAGGGGTGTTGAGGATCACTGTAAAGATTTACCCTCTCATCTACTATTTTTTCACCAAGTTTTGTTCCACCGCCTTCTTTTGACATAAAACTTCGCCCTTCGTCTGCTGTTCTCGCATCAAAAGAGCCGAACATATTTCCAAGAAGACCTATAGAAGCAGCAGGTTCAAGGATGACAGTATATTTTCCAGGTTCGATTGCTTTTGCTTCCCTGGATTGTAGAGCTTTGTCAATTGCAATTGCTGAGGCTTCCTGAGCATTGAATAAGCCAACGTCATTATAATCTCTGGTAACCCAGCCTGATCCCGTTCCATCATTTGTCCTCATCGTTACAGTGAATTCAAGACTTGTACTTTGGTTGTATGCAAACAAGCCGCTGCTATTGATCATAGCTGCAAAGCTTAGCCCATCGTTCAAAAACCCTGCTGCTGTTACATCCTTACTACGAGCAGGCTCTATACTACTTGATGCTACTTCTGCTCTGTACTCAGGAGTTATTTTAGCTGTAGCCTCAATGTATTGCTTTGATTCAAGATATGTTTGAGGTCCCAAAGGTTCCATAAACTCCTGGTTTTCGGGAGAAAGCTGAGCTAACTCTTCAGACCTTCTAACTACTTTTTCCAATGACGCATCATCAAACTCATCAATTGTAGCAACACCAACCTTTTTACCAAAGCTTGATTGTACTGCTAATGATTGATTATTTTGAAAACCTGCTGTAGATACAGTATTTCTGGCATATCGAATATTGCCCTCATTTGATCCGTTTAAATTGATTTCACAAGTATCAGCCTTAGAAAAGCTAAGTGCTTTTTCCAGAATCTGTCTTGCTTCATCTTTAGTAAATATTGCCATTTTTGATAATTCTTAAGTTTAAATGTTTCTTCCAGTGTTAATTACATTTTGATCTTTGAATCTGGTAGTTGAAGATCCATGAGATACTGCACTTATTTGCGAAGGCTGTCCCTTTCCGTCGAAGAAAGAACCGAACATTCTGTAATCAGATTCATCACAGATAGCTGCACATGAATTCCAGAATTCCTGAGTGTTTGACTGATAGGCTACATCATTTAGCATTTCAGTTACTTCACCATTTTTAATTTCATAGAACAATGTTCCACCAAACTGGAAATTATATCTCTGCTGGTCAATTGAATAAGATCCACGACCGACAATGT
>CAYTFO010000121.1:10932-11200 GCA_964437135.1 uncultured Roseivirgaceae bacterium
GACTTAGTTTTTCCTTTCCTGGTTTTAGTGACACATTTGGCATTCTTTGGAATTGAACGTCATTCCAGGATTGTGAATAGCAACATCCATGAGACTCGTTCTGATCAATCATATGAACCTGATCACGAATAGCCTGATAGTTAACAAGTATTCCATCTTTTACTAAATCCCATTCCTTCGTTTCCACTCCTTCGTCATCATAGCCTACAGCTCCAAGTGATCCAACCTGCTTCTTATCAGCAACAAGGATCACCAATTCATTTCCATA
>CAYTFO010000122.1:0-11173 GCA_964437135.1 uncultured Roseivirgaceae bacterium
TAAATCTTCAATTAACAAAACACAATTGAAAAATTACTTATTGTACATTTCGATGCTTCTGTTAATTCTTTGTCTACCCTTACGAGGTAATGAAAACGAAATTCGCTGGCTATGGTCAGACCTTCAATGGGTCCCACTGACATTAATGTTTGCTTCATTGATGTGTATCGGAATCCATGTCTTTAAGTCAGAAAGATTACAAAAAAAAGCATAAACCAGATATTCTGTTCCCGCCTGTTTTTCAATTCATCTTCATTTTTGAAACGGGCAGGAACTTTAAACCCTAATAGAGTCACTATTAAGTTCTTATACGTTTCAAATATTGATTGTATAATCCCCCCTCACTTTCAATATGTAAAAACCATGTTAATTTACATTAAGTAATGTCACCAATAATCTATTGGAGTCAGACTATTATTCTTAGGGATTATTTGTCATTTGATGTATCTTCTAAATGAATGAGAAAGAAAAGAATAAAGCAAATATTTAGAATCGTCTTCATTGCCATTTCTATAGGCTCTTTGTACTTTGTGCCGTGGATTTTGGTAAAAGCATGGATTTTACCACTCCCGGATACTATTCAGGAGCAAGTAGATCAGGCCATAGGTCATGGATTTGACGGAATGATAGTTTATGTTGACGAAGCAGGGAAACCACCTGCATTTTACACAGGTGGATGGAAAGACCGTGAAAATAAAATACCTGCCGATCCAAAATCACTTTTCAAAATTGCCAGTATCAGCAAGTTATATACGGCTGTAGCAGCTACAAAATTGGTAAAAGAAAAGCGCTTGTCTTTTGATAAAACCCTCGCTGATTATGTTCCGGAACTTGTGGGTAGAATAGAAAATGCAGAACAAATCACTTTGAAAATGATGGTTCAACATCGATCCGGGATTCCTAATTATACTGATAATCCTGCTTTTTGGGAAAATGAACAGGGAAACAGCAAAGATGCACTCGATTTTGCACTCGATTTACCTGCAAGTTTTAAGCCTGATCAGGGATATGAATACTCAAACACGAATTACTTATTGCTTCGAAGGATTATGGATGATGTCTTACGATATAACCATACAGAGTTTATAAAAGAAAGAATACTGAAACCGCTGGGACTTAAAAACACTTATTTTTCGATAACCGAAGTCAATTTAGATGATGTGATGAGTGGGTATTATGTTGGCTATGATGAAGATTTCAAAGCCCGGGAATATGGTATGTTAGCCACTGCAGAAGATGTGGGCATATTTATACGCGCATTGAATGATGGTTCAGTATTCAGTGAAGGGGAACAGGAAATCTATCCGTATGAGTATGATCATGGAGGACTGGTGGTAGGTTATCAGAGCCTTGCAGAATATCATAAAGATATCGATGCAGTTGTTGTTCAGTTTATCAACACCACAGATTTTAATGGATATGAATGGAATTTGTCGGAAATTGTCATTAACAGAATCGTGAAAATACTCAAAAGAGACGACTAAAAGTATTGAATTATTCAATCTTATAAATTCCACACAATTATTAAAAACTTAAAATGATTTATACAAGAAATACCAGATCATACCTCTTGATTGCCATTCTTCTGGTAGCAAGCACCACTTTAAGCCAAAGTAAAAAGCAGGAAAAAATGGAACTGCTCAGTTTTATGGTCGGGGAGTGGATAGGGACCTCAAAATCATATGAGAATGGAGAAATAACTACAGCAGTTCCCGCTTTCCAAAAAATAAGATATGATCTGGATTCAACCATACTAGTGATAGAGTTGAATTCTGAAACACTGCAGCTGCATACCATCATTTACTACGACGAAAAGGAACAGACCTATTATTACAATCCATTTTCCAAAATAGGCGCAGGAAAATATCCTTCGGAATATAAAAATGGACAATTAGTGGTTCGGGCGTCTGAAACCAAACGATATATTTTTAGCAGGACTACTGAAGGTGGTTTTCGGGAACATGGTGAGGAATTAATCAACGGAAAATGGCAGATGTATTTTGAGGACAGATTTATAAATTCTCAATAAAATCCCTACTAAACCGGCCTAACCTGATACGCCTTGGGCTGAACAAAAGCCTGGATTCCCTGTGAAGATAAAGTTGCACCCAAACCTGAGTTTTTTCGTCCCGACCACGGCACATTCGGACTTACCCGATCACAACAGTTCCAGTAAACAGTTCCGGTATTCATCTGTGACAATACCTTTTGAGCTCGCTCCTCACTCGACGAGAAAACAGCCGATGTCAACCCATACTCTGTATCCTGCATTAGTTCAACAGCCTCCGCATCCGAACTGACCTTTTGAATACCTATAATAGGCCCGAATGATTCATCCCGCATCACCTTCATCGTATGATTAACATCAGTAAGCACCGTAGGCTCAAAATAATACCCTTTTCCTTCAATGATCTTTCCCCCGGTCAACAACGATGCTCCTTTCCCAACTGCATCATTTACCTGATCCAGCAATACTTCTATTTGCTGTTTACGTGTCAAAGGTCCCACATAGGTATCCAGTGAATCCGGACTGCCTATCACATACGATTCCACTTCTTCTACAAAGTATTGTATAAATTCATCGTAGATTTTTTCATCTACATATATCCGCTCCACGGCACAACAACTCTGACCATTGTTATAGAATGCCCCCTCTGCAGCGTTGATGGCTGCCAGCTTTACATCTGCCACATCATCCATCACATAAAGAGGATCCTTGCCTCCCAGCTCTAGTTGGACAGGTACCATTTTCGGAGCAACCTGCTGTGCAATGTACCGCCCGGTCTTCAACGAACCCGTAAAAAAGTATCCATCCAGATCTGCATCCAATATATACTGCCCTACCTCTCCTGCGCCAATGGCTACCTGAAACACATCTTTGTGTACTCCGGCCTGATGCAGGTGCTTAGCCAATTCTAATCCCGTTAAAGCCGCATATTCGGAAGGTTTATATAAAACACTATTTCCTGCCACCAACGCATACAGAAACACATTATAGCCTACATTGTAGGGGAAATTCCAGGCAGAAATATTAGCAATCACTCCCATTGGTTCATATTTGATGTACTCAAGTGTTGCTCCCTCTGCAACCAGTGACTCATCTGCCAGCCATTTCTCTGCGTATTGCTCCAGGTGATCGATACGATTATGAGCACCGCTGATTTCATTTAGCGACTGCTGGATCGGCTTTCCTGTCTCTTTCGTTAAAATCTCTGCAAGCTCTTGTTTGTTGTCCTGGACCACCTGCCCAAACCTCGAAATACAGGCAAGGCGATGTTCCACACTGAATTGTTTCCACTTCTTCTGCCCCTCTCTTAGCTGAGTGATTTTTGCCTGAATGGACTCTTTTGAATCCGTTTCCAATGTAGTAATTGCTTCTTCGGTGGCTGGGTTTAATATTTGTAAGCTCATGATTTCATATGCTTTAAAAATGCTTCCAATAGTCTTTCTGCTTCGATTAATTCTTCCGGCATAGTTGGTGTAAACTCTGGGTGCCATTGTACCCCCATCACCTTGCCTGCAGGTTCTTTCGTGTACCCAAACGCTTCTACCAATCCATCAGGTGACCATGCGTATACTTCCAGGTCATTTCCCAGTTCTTTTACTGCCTGATGATGAATCGTATTGACCCAGGGATGCCCAATGTCCTTATACAATTCTCCAAAATAGGTACCCTCCACGAAAGTGATTTCATGCTTGTGTGTATCGTAAAGCTCTGCGGAACGATGCGAGGCAAAATCCGGATTTTGAGTCAGCGTATCCTGATATAGTGTACCTCCAAAATAGACGTTCATCAATTGAAACCCCCGACAAATCCCTAACACAGGTTTGCTGTTTTTTATCGCGTAGTCAAGTATCTGCAATTCATAAATATCCCTTTTGCGATCTCCTTTCCACCTGCCAAGTGGCGATTCCCCATACGTCTCTGGTGCAATATCTGCGCCTCCCTGAAAGACAAAACCATCCATTTCATCCAGGATATCTTTTTGCAATGAAGCTTCAATATCGGGAATCAGAACGGGTAAGACACCCTTCCGACAAACATACCGGGCCATATCATTTTCGATATAGCTCAGTGTCTTTGGTCCAAATACCGGTCGATCCGGGTTTTCATATTCAAAACATGCAGAAATCCCCAATTTGATCATAATGCACCTTTGTAAATATTGATAAAATCTTCTTTTTTAGCTGGTTTTGGATTGCTGGGTAAGCAAAAGTCCTGAGTGGCTAATTCAGACAGGGTATCAATATGTTCCGCTTTTACTCCCACACCCGACAATCTGGTAGGCAATCCCAATTCTTCATTTAATTCCTTCAAATGATCGAGCAACCTCGATCCGGCATTTGTTCCTAATCCAAAAGCATATGCCATGTCATCAAAACGATCCTCCAGACCTGCATAATTGTAAGCCAATCCATAAGGTAGATTTACAGCATTGGCCAGACCGTGATGTGTATCCAGCAAACTCGACATGGGATGTGCCAGACTATGTACAATGCCCAGGCCTTTTTGAAATGCAACTGCACCCATCAAAGAAGCCAGTAGCATATCTGCTCTGGATTGTACATCGGGATCTTTAGTCGCTTTCACCAGAGATTTGGAAATCAATTTGATCCCTTCCAAAGCAATCCCATCACACATCGGATGATATCCTTTCGCCAGGTATGCTTCCATATTATGTGTTAATGCATCCATCCCAGTGGCAGCTGTGATAAATGGCGGCAACTCCATCGTCAACATTGGATCTGCAAAAACGATCTTCGCCAGCAATTTGGGGCTAAAGAGTATTCGTTTCTTTTTGGACTCATCTTCAGAAATCACTGCGGATCGGCCTACCTCACTTCCGGTCCCTGATGTGGTTGGCACTGTTACAAAATGTGGAACTTCCTCCGTTACATAGATATCTCCTCCTATCAAATCGTCGTAGTCGAAAAGATCCCGATGGTGATTGACCCGAAGAACAATTGCACGGGCAACATCCAATGCTGCTCCCCCTCCAATTCCAACAATTGAATCTCTATGGGTCTGGTGATAGAAATCTCCCCCCTTCAGCACATCAGACTTCACTGGATTGCTATGAATATCACTAAAGACCTCCACATCCAGGCCGGCAGCTTTCAAATCCTGAATAATCTCTTTCATGAAATCAAGTTTTGCTACTGTTGAGTCAGTAGAGATCATGGGTCTTTTCAATCCCTGATCATTTAGATAAGAAGGTAATTCTTTGATGGCTCCTGCACCAAATCGAATTGTTGTTGGAAAATTATATTGATAGATCATTGACTTAATTTATTCTGCTATTCTACTGCAAAATCATTTAGTTTTCACTACAAACTATATTATCTCAAAGTAACGTTTCATCTCCCAGTCAGTCACCTGTTTTTGAAACTGCCTCCATTCCCAATCGCGGGTTATCGTGAAGTGATCCACAAACGCTTCTCCAAACAGCTCCTTAGCCAAATCGGAATCCCTCATTGCATCAGATGCCTCTTTGAGATTACCCGGTAATTTCCCATTTCCGGTATCCTCATATCCGTTTCCTTTGGTTTCAGGTACATCCAATTTCAGTTTATTTTTCACACCATACAGTCCTGCAGCAAGACAGGCTGCCATAGCGAGGTAGGGATTTACATCTGAACCCACTACTCTGGTTTCCAGTCGGGTTGACTTTTCGCTTAGCGGAAGCGCTCTCAAAGCTACTGTTCGGTTATCTACACCCCAGGTCAGAGTTGTGGGTGCCCATGCTCCTTCTACCAGTCGTTTGTAACTATTGATGGTAGGTGCAAACATCGGAAGCATTATCGGCAGGCAATGCAGCTGGCCTGCGATATAACTTTTCATCACTGCGCTCATTTTGTCATCCGATTTTTCGTCAAAAAACAGATTCTTCCCTGTGCTATCCTGCAGACTTTGATGCACATGACCGCTGCAACCCGGCATTTCCTGATGAGGTTTGGCCATGAAAGTTGCCAGGATCCCATGACGGGTAGCGATTTCTTTGACAGAAGTCTTGAAAAGAAATGCCCGATCCGCTGCTTTCAGGATATCCGAATATTGAATAGCAGCTTCATATACTCCCGGTCCAGTTTCGGTGTGAAGCCCTTCCAGGGGCACATCAAACTGTGCCAGCAACTCAAATAAATCATCGAAATATGCACTGTATTCTGAAGCTCTTAAAATTGAATACCCAAACATCCCGGGAGTCAAAGGCTCTGCCGTACGATAACCCTTTTCCTGAATGCTTTTACTATCCTCAGCAAAATTGAACCACTCAAACTCCTGCGAGAAAATAGGAGATAAACCTTCGTTTTCAGCCTGCTTTATGATTGTTTTTAGCAAACTCCTTGGGCATGCAGGAAAACCCGTTCCATTTCCCAGGTCAAAGTCTGCAAGGACAAAGGGCAAATCATCTTCCCATGGTACCAAACGAAAAGTATTCAGATCCAATCGGGCTTCCGTGTCCGGATAGCCGGTATGCCAGCCGGTTAGTTTGGATCGATCGTAGAGTTGATCATTTGCATCCCAACCGAAGACTACATCACAGAACCCAAATCCGGAATCCAGTGAAGACAGGAATTTATCTCTATGCATTAGTTTCCCTCTCATGATTCCGTCTATATCAGAAACCGCGACCCGAACTTTGGAATGTGTGCTGTCTGAAAGAATCTTTTTGATTTCTTCTTTTGTCATGGATAGTAGTTTAAAAGTTAGATTTAGATTTTTTTACCACAAGGACAAATACCAGGTAGGAACCCAGCATGATTCCAAAGAAAATCCCTGCGAGAGTTAGATTATAATACGTCATGGCCACCAGCGAAAATGTGGCAATGGATAATGCGAGCAATGGAAAAATAGGATACATGGGTACTTTGAAAGGCCGCTCCATCTCAGGTTCTTTCTTGCGTAAAGCGAAAAAAGCAATCATCGAGATGATGTAAAGAGACAAGGCACCAAAACAAGCGATGGTGATGATCTCTCCTGTTTTACCTGTAAATAACGCAACCAAACCTATGACCATGTTGATCAATAAGGCATTAGCAGGAGTTCTAAACCTCGGATTTACTTTTCCCATCATCGCGGGAGCATTTCCGACCCGTCCAAATTCAAAAGTAGCTCTGCCTGCAGCCAGGATGATACCGTGAAATGAAGCAACGAGTCCCAACAAGCCAATTCCAACTAACAGTTTATAGAGGATATGACCTTCTGATACGATTTTTGCTAAAGCTAACGGAAGGGGTGAATCAGAAGCCTCTGTACTTCCTTCGGGATACACGATTGCCTCCCAACCGGCAACACCTACAGATGAAGTGAACGTCAAAATACACAGAATTGTGAGGGTAAGGATAGCGCTTCCAAAGCCTATCAGAATGTTTTTTTGCGGGTTGGTTGCTTCTTCCGCCACATTGGCAACCCCTTCGATTGCGAGGAAAAACCAGATGGCAAAAGGAATCGCAGCAAAAGCACCTTCGAAACCTCTGGGGTATGGATTGATATGCAGGTTAGCCGAATCGAACTCAGGCAGAGCTACTCCTGCAAAAATGAGCAATTCCACTACTGCTAATATGGTAATGACCAATTCGAACGAAGCCGCCAGTTTTACTCCAATGATATTGATGAGGGTAAAAATCAAATAGGCAGCGATAGCAAAAAACAGCACCGGAACATTGGGGTAAAAAAGATTGAGGTAGGCTCCAATTGCAGCGGCTATTGCGGGTGGTGCGAAGATGAATTCGATGTTTTGGGACATACCTGCCAGAAAACCCAGATTCTTACCAAGACCTCTCTCGGCATAGTCAAAAGCACCCCCGGCTTTGGGGATGGCGCAGGCTAGCTCAGTGTAACTGAAGGTAAACGTTACATACATCACGATGATAAAGAAAGTGGCGATAGCCAGTCCGTAGGTACCTCCTTCAGCGAGTCCAAGATTCCAGCCAAAGTACATTCCGGAGATTACGTATCCCACGCCGAGGCCCCAAAGCATTAGGGGTCCAAGTGTTTTCTTCAGTCCAGCATCCTGCATTCTTTAAAGTTGTTTTTAAAATTCCTTGAATGCAACAGAATCGTACTTTAAAAAATGATGATCTACAGAAGATAATGATTGGGGAGGCCTGTATCTCACCAGAACAAAAAGTAAAAGATTATACCCAAATATTCTATGGCATATTTAAGGATTTTACATACGCCCATCAGATAATTAGCCCAGCCCATCAAATATTATTACATTTTAATCACATTTAATACCCTTCTCATCACTGTTTTTATCATACCCATCACAAAATACCCTCTGCACATCAAATATTATATAGACATAATAAGATTGTAATTACATTTTATTTGATGGGCGCTACTATAATAATGATTGCACCAAATATTATTTGATGGGGGTAGGTCTAAATGTGATGTGCATTAGGAAATGAGTGATTTGGAGGGTTAGAACACCTATCTGACTAACATAAACCAATAAACATTACTTCAAGGAGTCCTTCCATAAAACAATAAATTGTGGTAATAAATATGTTGGTTACTCGGTATATTTATGTAACAGTACCTATATGTGTTATAATGAAATTAGCTTACATCTGAGGAAAATTATATCCCTTTTTAACACTATTCTTATTAGTTCTTTGCTAATAGATTAAATATAAATTAATTTGTGGGTATGAGTGAGAAAAAAAGAATTGTACAAGTCAAGAACCCGAAAACAGGTAAGTACGTCAAGATTGATCGTGAGAAGGGTAGAATAGTCGCTCATAAAAAATCTGAAGGCCCATTCAAAGGTGTTGCCGTTGCTCGCAAGAGAAGTCAATGATCTATTACAATCCGACTGACAATGATGTTCTAACTCAATGGATTAAATACAATCCTAGAACCGCATTCATTATGACTCAGTTAGGGGGGACGAGATCTGAGGAATTAACTAAAATTCTTACACAGATTAACGATATTTTGGAATCCAGAAAAATTGCTTCTATGGATGCCAACTCTCAAGTTACAGGGAGAGATTTTCACACTAAAATTTGGAAAATTGCTTTATCCGTTCCCTTAGGAATTGCTGTGGTTTCTGAAACAATGAAACAAACAACAATAGCCAATATATATTATGAAATAGGACTTATGAATGCTCTCGGTAAAGAGACTCTGGTGGTTAAAACTAGAGATTTCAAAGTGCCATCAGATTTTGTTCGAACAGAATACATTAACTACACTTCTAACTTTCAAACAAAATTAGAGAACTTTCTGAATCAGACATTTGAACAAGCGGAATACTATGGAATAATGGCTGAAAACTTGGACGCAAAACCTCTGCTTTCTATTGACTATCTCAGAAGAGCTTTTTTGATAACTGGAGAAGCTAGTTATAGAGAAAAAGCTATTGAATTACATGAAAATCATGAATTCGATGAACATACCCTCCTGATGATCAGAAGCTATTTCAACATAACATAGATATGAAAGCTTACTGATGCTGAACGATAGTTTTCATAAAACATCCCAACCTCAAATGCAAAGAATACTGATAACAGGAGCTACCGGGAATATTGGATTTGAGGTAATTCGTTTTATGACAAAAATTGATACTTCTGACAGGATTATTGCGGGGGTAAGAAATATTGAGAAAGCTAAATCTGTTTTTCAGGACTATCCAAAAATTGAGTATAAACATTTTGATTTCGAGAATTTTGATACGTTTGACACTGCATTGGAAGGAGTTGACACATTATTTCTTTTACGGCCTCCACATATATCCAATGTAGAAAAATACTTCAAGCCTCTGCTTTTTAAGGCTAAGGAAAAAAGTATAAATCAGATAGTTTTTCTATCTGTTCAGGGAGCAGAGAAAAACAAAGTGATCCCTCATCATAAGATTGAGAGAATGATAAAGGAATATGGATTAGATTTCATTTTTCTGCGCCCCAGTTATTTTATGCAAAACCTGACCACCACATTGATAGAAGATATCAAAAAGAGGCGTGAAATTATTTTACCTGCTGGAAAAGCAAAATTTAATTGGGTCGACATTCAAAATATCGGTGAAGCTGCTGCGATTTTATTAAAAGATTTTGAAAAATATAAAAACAGGGAATTTGAGATTACAGGTTTGAAAAATGAAAATTTCGAGTCTGTTACAGCGTTGATCAATTCAGTTATTGATAAACCCATTACTTATCGCGATGTAAATACATTGCAATTTTACTTCATCAAGAAAAATCAGGGTGTTAACCACGGAATGATACTCGTAATGTTTTTACTTCATTTTTTACCTCGATTTCAAAAAGAACCACAGATATCAGGATTTTATGAAAAAATTACAGGAAAGCAACCCACGTCGCTGCGTGAATTTATTGAAAGAGAAAAACACAAATTTTCAGAATCGAAGTGACTATATTTTAATTAATAAGTGAAATGAAGCACTGACTATGGTTATCTTCTTCCAAAAATAAAGATTTGGAGATATGCAGGTTAACCGGAATATTTGTTCGGTTAACCAATTTTACCTTGAATTTCTTAGACTGAACATTAATCTTTAAAATTTCGTAATTTTGATATATGAGCAGAGAAGAAGTTAAATCAGCGATAAATGAAATTTTAGACAGTACATCTGAAGAGATTCTTCAAGAAGTTCTAGACTATTTAAAAAAAGTGCAAGGTAAATCGAATGAATCTATTTCTTTGTCACAAAACTTAAGAACAATTCTGTCTGAAGATAAAGAGCTTCTGGAACGGCTTACTCAATGATTTCTGAAAAAGAAGTTTTAGAAATAAATTCTATCCTTGCTTACAGCTTAGATTATTTTCACCTAAAACTGTTTTGAGTATAGCTGTAAGAGAATTAAGTTAATTGATATTTATGAATTGTTTGGCAATCTGATAGAGCGACCTAAGCAGGATAGCTTAGCGTTATACTCAGGTAAAAGCTGATGATAAAACCAAAAACTCTGACCTGGAAGACCTTCAGAAAGCGAATTCTCCAATGTCGATAGTGCTATTTGAGCAGGATAAGATAGTTTTACCGGACATTTACTAGAGCAAACACATGAAACAGTTCTTTTTTTGGCAAACATGGGTAGTAGCATTCTTTCTGATAACGATGCCCGCAACAGTCACAGCTCAGGAAGGTGAGCTCACTCTTGATGACCTGTTCGCAACGCCAAAACTGACGGGAACAACCCC
>CAYTFO010000123.1:0-5829 GCA_964437135.1 uncultured Roseivirgaceae bacterium
GCCCAACGAAGTTCGGATGGGTAAGGGTAAAGGTGCTCCTGAATATTGGGTAGCGGTTGTTAAACCTGGTACAATACTATTTGAAGCATCTGGTGTGAATGTAGAAGCAGCGAAAGAAGCATTGAGACTTGCTGAACAAAAATTACCTATTTCAACAAAATTTGTAGTTAGGAGGGATTATCAAGAATGAAAGTATCTGAATTAAAAGGTTTAAGCCTTGATGAACTAAAAGGCAAACTTGAGGTTGAAAAAGATAATTACAGCAAATTAAAATTTGCACATGCTGTTACGCCGATCGAAAACCCAATGAAAATCAGGGAAGCTAGAAAGCTAATAGCTAGAATTCAAACTGAAATTAGTGCTAAAGAATTAAGTAAATAAATTTCGCTGATGGAAAGAAATTTAAGAAAAGAAAGGGTTGGTCAAGTAGTTAGCGATAAAGCTGACAAGACTATTACAGTCGCTGTTAACAGGAAGGTAAAGCACCCTATTTATGGTAAGTTCGTTAGAAAAACGACGAAGTTCACCGCTCACGATGAGAAAAACGAAAGTAACGTAGGTGATACCGTAAAAATTATGGAGACTCGACCTTTGAGTAAAATGAAGAGGTGGAGATTAGTTGAAATTTTAGAAAGAGCTAAATAAAATGGTACAGCAAGAATCAAGATTAAACGTTGCAGATAACAGTGGAGCTAAAGAAGTTCTTTGTATCAGAGTTCTTGGAGGAACAAAAAAGAGGTATGCATCTGTGGGTGATACAATAGTTGTCTCTGTTAAATCAGCACTCTCTTCCTCAAGTTTAAAAAAGGGAACTGTTTCAAAAGCGGTTGTTGTGAGAACGAAAAAGGAAGTAAGAAGGAAAGATGGATCTTACATAAGATTCGAAGACAATGCAGCTGTTTTGTTAAATACAAACAATGAGCCCAGAGGAACCAGGATTTTTGGACCGGTAGCCAGAGAACTAAGAGAGCGTCAGTTTATGAAGATTGTTTCACTTGCACCAGAAGTTTTATAATATGTCACATTCAGGTAAAATACATATAAGAAAAGGTGACACAGTAAAAGTGATTGCCGGTAACGATAAAGGTAAAACGGGTAAAGTATTAGAAGTACTTCCTGGAAAATATAGAGCCTTCATAGAAGGAGTTAATATGGTAACTAAGCATATTAAGCCTTCTGCAACTAAACCAGAGGGTGGTATCGAAAATACTGAAGCAGCTATACATATAAGTAATCTAATGCTTATAGATCCAGCTTCGGGTGAGCCAACCAGAATAGGTAGAAAACTGAATGAAGACGGAAAACTTCAAAGATATTCTAAGAAAACCGGAGAATTTATTAAAAATGGCTAGACCTAGATTAAAAGAAAAATATCTCAGTGAAATTGTTCCTTCTTTAAAGGAAAAGTTTCAATACAAATCTGTGATGCAGGTACCAAAGATTACCAAAATTTCTATAAATAAGGGAATTGGTGAGGCTACAGCTGATAAAAAGCTTATTGATATCGGAGTAGAAGAGCTTTCTACAATCACTGGGCAAAAAGCAGTTGCAACTATAGCAAAGAAATCTGTTTCCAACTTTAAGCTTAGAGAAGGTATGCCAATTGGTGCACGTGTAACTCTTAGGGGAGATAGAATGTATGAATTCATGGATAGGCTTATGAATATTGCTCTTCCAAGGGTAAGGGATTTTAGAGGAGTTAAAGCAAAAGGATTCGATGGAAGAGGTAATTACACTTTAGGTATTCAGGAACAAATAATTTTTCCAGAAATCAGCATTGACAAAATAAACAAAATATCTGGAATGGATATAACTTTTGTAACTACTGCTGAAACGGATGAAGAAAGCTTTGAACTATTGAAGGCATTCGGGATGCCATTTGTTCAAAGTAAAAATTAAAATATTATGGCAAGAGAATCTATAAAAGCAAGAGAAAGAAAAAGAGAGAAACTTGTAGCCAGATATGCTGCGAAGAGAAAAGCACTTAAAGAGGCCGGAGATTATGAAGGTCTGGATAAGTTGCCGAGAAACTCTTCACCTGTAAGGTTACACAATAGATGTAAATTAACAGGAAGACCAAAAGGGTATATGAGAAAGTTTGGAATTTCCAGAGTTACATTCAGGGAGATGGCAAACGATGGTAAAATACCTGGTGTCACAAAAGCAAGCTGGTAATTTTTCTCAATAAAGCTTTTACAATATAATTAGTAATAACTAACTTTGCACCCCTTTTTGAGGTGACAAAATTTTAGAATATGGTTACAGATCCAATAGCGGACTATTTGACTAGGATAAGGAATGCTATCCAGGCAAAACATACAATAGTTGAGATCCCTGCTTCAAATATGAAGAAGGAAATAACTAAAGTATTGAAAGACAAAGGGTATATAGCTAATTACAAGTTTATTGATGATAATAAACAAGGAGTAATTAAGATAGCATTGAGGTATAGCAGCGATACTAAAAAATCAGCTATAACCGATATTAAAAGAATAAGTAAACCTGGACTAAGGAAATATTCTGGTTCAAGTGACTTACCAAGAGTATTAAACGGACTTGGTATTGCAATACTTTCTACTTCAAAAGGTATTATTACTGACAAGGAAGCTAGGAAAGACAATATCGGAGGTGAAATTCTTTGTCACGTTTATTAAGTTAATACAATTATGTCAAGAATAGGAAAAGCACCAATAGAAATACCTGAAGGAGTAACTGTAACAGTAAAAGATGGAGAAGTTACTGTGAAAGGCCCTAAAGGAGAATTATCGCGAAATATCGGAGTAGAGATAACAGCGAAAGTTGAAGATAATACTTTGATAGTTGAGAGACCAACTGAACAAAAAAGACATAAATCTTTACATGGACTTTACAGATCACTGATTTTCAACATGGTTGAAGGTGTGAAGGATGGTTACAAAAAGGATTTGGAATTAGTAGGAGTAGGATATAAGGCTGCTGTTCAGGGAAGTGTTTTAGAGTTAAACCTGGGTTATTCTCATAATATCTTTTTTGCTGTTCCTGATGAAATAAAGGTTTCAAGTGAAACTCTAAAGGGTAAAAATCCTATTGTAACAGTCGAGGGAATAGATAAAGAACTCGTTGGACAGATTTCAGCTAAAATAAAGTCACTAAGAAAGGTAGAACCTTACAAAGGAAAAGGTATCAGATTTGTTGGTGAACAGGTAAGAAGAAAAGCTGGTAAAACAGCAGCGAAATAATATAAAGCGATGGCAGTAACAAAGCTTCAAAGAAGAACAAGAATTAAACAAGGGATCAGAAGAAAAATTTCTGGTACCACTGAAAGACCTAGAATTTCTGTGTTTAGGAGCAATAAGGCAATTTATGCTCAAATTATTGATGATATTAATGGTCATACTCTTTTATCTGTTTCAAGCAAAGAGCTAAAAGCTTCAAAAGTAAACATTGAAGTTTCTAAAGAAGTAGGTAAGAAACTAGCCGAAAAGGCAAAAACTGCTGGTGTTGATTCTGTTGTTTTTGACAGAAGTGGGTACCCGTATCATGGAAATGTGAAAGCTTTAGCGGAAGGAGCTAGAGAAGGAGGTTTAAAATTTTAAATTATGTCTCAAAAGAATATAAAAGCAGTCAAAGCCAGCGAAATAGATCTTAAGGAAAGAGTCGTTGCTATAAAAAGAGTAGCTAAAGTAGTAAAAGGTGGACGTAGATTCAGCTTTGCTGCAATTGTAGTTGTTGGAGATAGCAATGGAGTTGTAGGTTATGGTCTGGGTAAAGCGAACGAGGTCACCGATGCAATTACCAAAGGAATCGATGACGCTAAGAAAAATCTTGTTAAGGTTCCAATCCATAAAGGTACATTACCTCATGAAGCTCTTGGTAAATTTGGAGGAGGTTTTGTGCTTGTTAAACCTGCAGCACCCGGTACAGGAGTTATCGCTGGTGGAGCAATGAGAGCTGTTTTAGAAAGTGCTGGAGTTCATGATGTATTAGCTAAGTCTAAAGGTTCATCCAATCCACACAATGTTGTTAAAGCTACTTTTGATGCATTAAGTAAGATGAGAAATCCTTTCACTATTGCAAGACAAAGAGGAGTATCACTTGATAAAGTTTTTAATGGCTAACACAATGGCAAAAGTTATTATAAGACAAACCCGTAGCATAATCAAAAGACCTCAGGATCAAAAGAGGACAATAGAGGCATTAGGGTTAGGAAAAATAAATAGAACCGTGGAGAAAGAGGTAACTCCTCAAATCCAGGGAATGATAAATAAGGTTCAACATTTAATTGAAGTAAAAGAACTTTAATATGAAATTAAATTCGTTAAAACCTGCTACTGGTTCAGTTAAAAAGGTTAAAAGAATAGGAAGAGGTCAGGGTTCTGGTAAAGGAGGTACCTCAACAAGAGGTCATAAAGGAGCTCAGTCAAGATCTGGTTATTCTAAGAAAGTGGGTTTTGAAGGAGGTCAAATGCCACTTCAAAGAAGGGTTCCTAAATTCGGGTTTAAGAACAATAATAAAGTTGTTTTTAAGGCTATAAATCTTGATACCTTACAAAATCTGGCAGAAGCTTCAAAGCTTAGTACTGTCAATCCGGATATATTGAGGGAAAATGGTTTAATAGGTAAGGATGATGTTGTAAAAGTGCTTGGACGAGGTGAAATTAAATCTAAATTAGAAGTTTCCGCACACAAATTTTCAAAGACTGCAATTGATGCAATTGAAAAAGCTGGCGGAAGTGTAACTACATTAGGCTAAATGAAGAAATTTATACAAACACTTAAGAATATTTTTTCTATTGAAGAGCTGAGGACAAGAATCCTGAATACTGTTGGATTTTTGTTAATATTCAGACTTGGTTCTTTTATTACGCTTCCAGGAGTCGACCCAGCTTTGTTAGATGAGCCTGCAGGTGGGATCTTTGGTTTGTTAAATACATTTTTAGGTGGAGCATTCAGTAGAGCCTCGATTTTTGCACTTGGAATTATGCCGTACATTTCGGCTTCCATAGTACTACAATTAATGACCGTTGCAGTTCCATATTTTCAGAAACTGCAAAAAGAAGGTGATAGTGGAAGAAAGAAAATAAATCAAATAACCAGAGTACTTACAATATTTATTTGTTTGGCACAATCTGTGGGTTATTTGTCTGCAACTATACCTAGCGAAGCTATAGTTCTTAACAACCCTTTCTTTTTCAAAGTTTCCTCTATGGTAATCCTTACTGCAGGGACTATTTTTTGTATGTGGCTTGGTGAGAGAATTACGGATAAAGGAATTGGAAATGGAATTTCAATGCTTATAATGATTGGTATTATTTCCAGATTCCCCGGAAGTATTGTTGCAGAATTCGTTTCAAGGGGTTCAAGTCAATTACTTATTTTCATTATTGAAATAGTTGCATTGTTCTTTGTTGTTTTGGTTACTGTTGCTTTAACGCAAGCAGTAAGAAGAGTACCTGTTCAGTATGCAAAGCAGGTAGTTGGTAACAAAGTTTACGGTGGACAAAGGCAATACATTCCATTGAAAGTTAATAGTGCAGGGGTAATGCCAATAATTTTTGCTCAATCATTAATGTTTTTACCAGCATTAATAGCTCAAATTTGGGCAGAACAAAGTGATGTAGCTACGTACATAGGAACTACATTTTCCAGAGTAGAAAGCTGGCAATACAATCTTGTATTTGGAATTTTAATAGTATTGTTTACATTTTTCTACACGGCAATTACGATAAACCCATCACAAATTGCCGATGATATGAAGAGAAATGGAGGTTTTATTCCGGGGATTAAACCAGGAAAACAAACATCTGAATTTATAGATAGTGTAATTTCTAAAATTACTTTACCTGGTTC
>CAYTFO010000123.1:5839-11162 GCA_964437135.1 uncultured Roseivirgaceae bacterium
GGTTCTTTCTTTTTAGCTATAATAGCTATACTTCCTGCATTTGCAATGGTAGCAGGAATGAATACAGGTTTTGCTCAATTTTATGGGGGTACCTCTTTGCTGATTATGGTTGGAGTTATATTAGATACTTTACAACAAATTGAAAGTTATCTCCTCATGAGACATTATGAAGGTATGATGAAATCAGGAAGAGTAAAAGGTAGGACTCAAAACGCAGCAGTAGCATAATGGCAAAGCAGGCATCTATAGAGCAAGACGGAACAATTGTTGAGGCATTGTCAAATGCAATGTTTAGAGTTGAATTAGAAAACGGGCATCAGGTAATTGCGCATATTTCAGGCAAAATGAGAATGAATTATATCAAAATTTTGCCAGGCGATAAAGTAAAACTTGAAATGTCACCGTATGATTTATCAAAAGGTAGAATCGTTTATCGATATAAATAAGATCAAGATGAAAGTTAAAGCATCAGTAAAAAAACGAAGTGCAGATTGTAAGGTAATCAGAAGGAAAGGTAAACTGTACGTTATTAATAAGAAGAACCCAAAGTTTAAACAAAGACAAGGATAATTATGGCTCGTATAGCAGGAGTTGATGTACCGGATAATAAAAGAGGAGAAATAGGTTTAACCTATATCTTCGGTATTGGCAGAAGATCTGCTCAAAAAATTCTTACTGAAGCTGGGGTTGACTGGAATAAGAAGGTAAGTGAATGGACTGAGGATGAGTCAACAGCAATAAGAAATGTAATAAGTGAAAACTATAAGGTAGAAGGTGTTCTAAAATCTGAAGTTTCACTTAGTATCAAAAGACTTCTAGACATTGGTTGTTACAGAGGTTTACGGCACAGAAAAGGTTTGCCGGTTAGAGGTCAAAGGACAAAAAATAATTCTCGAACCAGAAAAGGTAAGAGAAAAACTGTAGCTAATAAAAAGAAAGCGGTTAAGTAATGGCGCAAAAAAGAAAAGATAAAGCTAAAAAGAGAGTTGTTATTGTAGAGCCTAATGGTCAGGTACATATCAAGGCTACTTTCAACAATATCATAATCTCAATGACCAACAATCAGGGTCAGGTCATTTCATGGGCATCTGCCGGAAAAATGGGATTTAAGGGTTCTAAGAAAAACACTCCTTATGCAGCTCAGGTTGCAGCACAGGATTGTGCTCAAAAAGCTTATGAACTGGGTATGAGAAAAGCTGAAGTTTTTGTTAAAGGACCTGGTGCAGGAAGAGAATCTGCTATAAGGACAATCCAAAATACCGGGATCGAAGTTAGTGTGATTAGAGATTTAACACCTCTGCCTCACAATGGTTGCAGACCACCTAAAAGAAGAAGAGTTTAATCTTATAAAAGTTAATAATAATGGCTAGATATAGAGGGCCTAAAGCTAAGATATCAAGAAAATTTGGGGAGCCGATCTTTGGTGCAAGTAAAGCACTTCAAAAGAAGAATTATCCTCCAGGGCAGCATGGTAGAGGGAGAAGAAGAAAACCTTCTGAATATGCTATCCAGTTGGCAGAAAAGCAAAAAGCTAAATACACTTATGGTGTTTTAGAAAGACAGTTTGCTAATATTTTTGATAGAGCTTCCAGAAAGTCAGGTATAACTGGTGAGATCTTGCTACAAATGCTAGAATCAAGATTAGATAATACTGTTTTTAGACTAGGAATAGCTCCTACAAGGAGAGCAGCAAGACAATTTGTTTTACACAAACATATCCTCGTAAATGGTGAAATTGTAAATATTCCTTCATTTACACTCAAAAATGGAGACATTGTTTCTGTTAGAGAGAAGTCTAAATCTCTTGAAGCAATCACTGATAGCTTAGCTTCACATAGTGCTTCAAAATATTCCTGGCTCGAGTGGGATTCCACAGATATGTCAGGAAAGTTTTTGAATCCTCCAACTAGAGAGGAGATACCAGAGAATATTAAAGAACAACTAATTGTTGAACTTTACTCTAAATAAAATTTTAATAACTCTTAAATAATAATAACATGTCAATTCTAGCATTTCAAATGCCAGAAAAAGTGGTAATGGAAAAAGCGGATGACTTCAGAGGTCTATTCACTTTTAAGCCACTTGAAAAAGGTTATGGTGTAACTGTTGGAAATGCATTGAGAAGAATTTTACTTTCTTCTCTTGAAGGCTATGCAATAACTGGTATAAAGATTCCGGGTGTATTGCATGAATTTTCAACAATTGAAGGGGTTATTGAAGATGTGAGTGAAATAATTCTAAACCTTAAAATGGTAAGGTTTAAGAAGATCACTGATATAGTTGATAATAAAATCACTTTAACTGTTACAAACCAAACACAGTTAACAGCGGGTGATATTGCAAAAGCAACTACTTCTTTTGAAATTCTGAACCCAGATCACGTAATTTGTAATTTGGATGAAAGCGCTCAGTTTGAGCTGGAGTTAAACGTAGAGAAAGGCAGAGGATATGTAACTGCAGAAGATAACAAGCCTTTAGAGTCCAACTTTGGACACATTTCAATCGACTCTATATTTACTCCTATCAAGAATGTTAAATATAGTGTAGAAAACACAAGGGTTGAACAAAAAACAGATTATGAACAATTGATAATTGACATAGAAACTGACGGTTCTATCCATCCAGAAAATGCATTAAAGGGAGCAGCTAATATTCTCATTCAACATTTCATGCTATTCTCTGATCAAAATATGATTTTAGAAACAGCTGAACAGGGTGAGCCAGAACAGGTTGATGAAGAACTTCTTCATATGAGGAAATTACTCAAGACACCTCTTAACGATCTTGATCTATCAGTAAGAGCTTATAACTGTCTTAAAGCAGCTGATGTAAGGACTTTGGGAGATCTTGTAAGTTTAGAAATCTCAGACATGATGAAGTTTCGAAATTTCGGAAAAAAATCTTTGGCAGAACTAGAGCAATTAGTTGCTGACAAAGGATTGACTTTTGGTATGGATTTGTCAAAGTATAAACTTGACGAGGAATAATGAGACACGGTAAAAAATTTAATCATCTGGGCAGAACTGCCTCACATAGAAGTGCTATGTTGTCGAATATGGCTACTTCATTAATAATTAATAAGAGAATATCTACAACTGTCGCTAAAGCAAAAGCGCTTAGAAAATTTGTAGAACCTTTAATTACTAAAGCGAAAAGTAACACCACACACTCTAGAAGAATTGTATTCTCCTACCTACAGGACAAAGAGTCTGTAAATGAGTTATTCGGAACAGTGGCTGATAAATCTGCTAACAGACCTGGTGGATATACCAGAATAATAAAAACAGGTTCCAGACTTGGTGACAATGCAGATATGTGTGTTATGGAATTGGTTGATTTTAACGAACTTTTACTAGAGGAGTCTAAGCCAAAGAAAAGCAGAAGATCCAGAAGAGGAGGTTCAAAGTCTAAAACTGATGAGCAAGAAGTAAAATCTGTTGAGGTTGTTGAAGCTGAAGTTGCCGAAGACATAAAAGTAGAAGATAATCCGGCTGAGGCAGTAGAAGAGACTCAGGAAGAAGATTCTAAGGTTGAAGATGTTGATGCCATAACTAACGAAGAAGAAGGAGAATCAGATACTGATAATAAGTCCGAAAATTCAGATTCTTCCGAGGAAGAAAAGAAAAACTAATTTTGAATATCTAGAAATATAATTACTAAGGGGTTGCATTTATGCAACCCCTTTTTTGTTTAAAGAAAGTTAATCTATTTATTTTTGTGATTAATGAAATTAATTGAACAGCAAAAAGCAATTCTTCTTTTAGAAGATGGTAGTGTCTTTGAAGGTTTATCAATAGGTTTTAAAGGTACTTCAGGTGGTGAAATATGTTTTAATACGGGTATGACTGGTTATCAGGAGATTTATACTGATCCTTCATATTATGGTCAAATTATTGTAAACACAAATGCTCACATAGGTAATTATGGGGTAAAAGATACCGAACAGGAATCTGAGAATCCTACTATTAAAGGACTTGTTGTCAATGACTTTTCATTTGAGCATAGCAGGCTTACTGCTTCTGGTGACCTTGATTCTTATTTGAAAGAACATAAAACAGTTGGGATTTCAGGATTGGATACCCGAATGATAGTAAAACATATAAGAAGCAAAGGGGCAATGAATGCTATTATTTCTTCTGAAATATTGCAGAAGGAAGATTTAATGGAAAGGTTAAAAGAAATTCCAAGTATGGAGTCCTTGGAACTTAGTTCACAGGTTACCATAGATCAACCCTATGATTTAGGAAGTGGTAATACAGGATTTAAAGTTGCGGTTTTGGACTTAGGGGTGAAAAAATCTATTCTATCCAATTTTGTGGAACGTAATTGTCAGATTAGAATTTTTCCGGCAAAAACTTCATTTGAAGAAATGCAAAAATGGAATCCGGATGGATATTTTATTTCAAATGGACCAGGAGATCCTGCTGCTACAGGCTATGCATTTGACACAGTAAAAAGAATTCTTGATTCAGATATTCCTTTATTTGGGATATGTCTTGGAAATCAATTGCTTTCACTTGCAGTTGATATTCCAACTTACAAGATGCACCATGGACACAGGGGATTAAACCATCCTGTTAAAAATCTCCTTACAGGCAAGAGTGAAATTACTTCTCAAAATCATGGGTTTGCTGTAAGTATGGATGCAATCAAAAATTCGAAAATTGCAGAAATAACCCACATTAACTTAAATGATAATACAGTAGAAGGGCTAAGACTACGAGATAAACCGGCCTTTTCTGTACAGTACCATCCGGAATCTTCACCTGGACCTCATGATTCCAGATATCTTTTCGATGATTTTATAACCTTAATAAACCAAACAAAATAATGAGTATTATTGAAAGCGTTTACGCAAGACAAATTCTAGATTCAAGAGGTAATCCTACCGTTGAAGTTGATGTGATAACAGAAAATGGGTTTCTAGGAAGAGCAGCAGTGCCATCAGGGGCCTCAACCGGAGAGCATGAAGCTGTTGAGCTAAGAGATGAAGACAAAGGGAAATTTTTGGGTAAAGGTGTTTTAAAGGCTGTTGATAATGTAAATGAAGTAATTGCACCAGAAATAGTGGGATATTCTGTGTTTGACCAGAAAATTATTGATCAATTAATGATTGATATTGACGGAACACCGAATAAAGGAAAATTAGGAGCGAATGCAATTTTAGGAGTATCTCTCGCAATTGCGAAAGCAGCAGCTGAAGAATCATCACAACCACTTTACAGATATTTAGGAGGGGTAAATGCATATATTTTGCCAGTTCCAATGATGAATATTATAAATGGTGGATCTCACTCAGATGCGCCTATAGCTTTTCAGGAAT